>JBLIOK010000158.1:0-6481 GCA_047639735.1 Candidatus Krumholzibacteriia bacterium
TGGCCAGATTCGAACGCGAAGCAACCACTCTCGCCAAATTGCAGCACACGAACGTGGCGACCATTTATGGATTCGACGAGGATGACGGTCACCGTTTTTTGGTGATGGAATTGGTCGAGGGCGAAGACCTCTCCGAGCGTTTGCAACGCGGCCCGATTCCGGTTGAAGAAGCTCTTTTGCTGGCCATACAAATTGCAGAAGGTCTTGAAGTCGCCCACAATTTGGGCATCGTGCATCGCGATCTCAAGCCGGCAAACATCAAAGTCACGCCCGATGGCGACGCCAAGATTTTGGATTTTGGGCTGGCTCGTGCCTTTGCCGCCGAAGATGACCCCAGTGGCACAATTGAAATTTCCAATTCACCAACCCTTACAGCTGGCATGACCCAAGCCGGAGTGATTCTCGGCACCGCAGCTTACATGAGCCCCGAACAGGCGCGCGGCAGAAACATCGACAAGCAGGCCGACATCTGGTCTTTCGGTGTGGTGCTTTTTGAGATGTTGACGACCGAACGCCTTTTTGGTGGCGAAACCGTGTCCGATTCGATCGGTGCGATCTTGCATCGTGACCCTGATTTTTCCCATCTGCCTAAAGTGCCCCGCCAGGTTCACACACTCTTGCGCCGGTGCCTCACTCGCGATAAGCGAAAACGCTTGCGTGATATTGGCGACGCGCGGCTGGAGCTTGAGGACGCCATCGCCAACCGTGGTAAAGTCGGCAAGAGCGAGGTCAGCGGATCGAAGGTTGGTAGCAAGGCTCTTGTTGCGGTGCTCATTTTACTTTTGCTCGCCGTTGGTGGTTTTGCCCTCACTCGAAATACAGAATCGATGCCTGCAACCGTCACCATCGGCTTAGATCGCGCAGAAGCCTTAGATTCGGGCGTTTTCAACACCTGGCTAAAGCTGCAATTTTCACCAGATGGTAAAGAAGTGCTGTTTATCGGTGGCGAAGACGACAAAGTCTTTCGTCGCGCCGTGGGCTCTTTTGACAGTGTGGAGATTTCGGGTACAGCCGGCACCGAGCTCTTTTCGTTTTCGCCAGATGGACAATGGATCGCATTTTTCGCCGGCGAAAAGCTGTGGAAAGTTGCCCTCAGCGGTGGTGCTCCAGTCGAAATTGTAAAGACGAGAGCGGGCCCAGGCCTGACTTGGGGCAAGGGCGTTAATCAAGATAAAATATATTACGTACCGCTGAATGGTGGTGGCATTTGGAGTGTTTCGATTGACGGCGGCAAACCTGAAGTTGTGTCAGTTTTGAACGGCGACCGTGATGAAACAAGTCACCGTTGGCCGACTGCCTTGCCCGATGGAAAACACTTGTTGGTGACGACCAAGACGGCTAGCATATTAAAATTTGATGATGCAATGATTGGACTACTCTCCCTTGAAACGGGCGTCATGGAGGTGCTGGTACGCGGTGGCATGAGCGCTCGGTATTCAGCGTCGGGTCACATTGTTTACGGTCGCGAAAACGAACTTTTTGCCGTGCCGTTTGACTTGGCATCGCTATCGGTCACAGGCACTCCAAAACAAGTTCTCGACCGAGTTGATATGCATCAAATCAACGGTTGTGCCCAGTACAGCCTGAGTGATGACGGCGACCTCTCCTACTATTTTACAGATGATTTCTTGGATACCATCGACCTGGTTTGGCTATACCCCACGGGCCAAATTGACGATTTCCAAATGAATCCGACCGCTTCATACGACTATTCGTTTTCGCCCGATGGTGGCCGCTTGGCCATGGTATCCGCCTTGGCCAATGACAAAATCGTCGTGTCTGATTTGGCGCGTAATACAACAACCCGCTTGACGAATACTCCAGGTAACGATGCCTTCCCCGTTTGGTCGCCAGATGGCACCATGATAGCTTATCGCAATGACCGCTCGGGGTCGATCGACCTGTTTGTCATCCCCACTGACGGTTCGGAACGAGGACGGCCTGTCTTGACCAGCCCATTGCACGAATTTGCGGAGTCTTGGTCGCATGATGGAACCGAAATCGTGTACACAAGGGCAGAGCCCGATGGACACGCCGAGACCTGGGTTGTGCCAGTCGATGGCAGCGCAGATCCTCGTAAATTAGTCGACGTGCCATTCTCGACTTGGAGCGCGGTTGTTTCTCCGAGTGGAAAATGGGTAGCATACACGTCTGACTCGTCGGGCGAAGACAACATCTTTGTCGCCCCGTTTTCTGGCCAGGGCAAACCCGTGCGAATTTCGAGGGGAGAAGGGGATCTGGCCCATTGGTCATCGGATGGCAAAACACTTTACTATGTCTCGGACGACACCATCATGTCTGTGACCTATGAATCGAACGACAAATTTGAGGTGGGTGCTCCACAGGAATTGACGCAATTGGAAGAATCGTTCTTTGGCTCTTTGACTCTTTCTCCTGAGAGTGAAAGATTTCTGGTCAGTCGGGGCAACCCCGAGTTAAATAAGCATTACGTCATTCGGGTCGTGCCGAATTGGGCCAATGGGTTGACCGAGTAAAAGCACAAGACGGCATATTGAGCGTTGATGGGAGACATGACCCCGCGACCGACAACAAACCTGGAGAGATCAAATGAGCACCGATCAGAACATGGACCAATTGTGCATTTCCACTATGCGCACTTTGTCAATTGATGCCATTCAAAAAGCAAACTCGGGTCACCCCGGCACACCGTTGGACGCCGCGCCTTTCGCTTACACGTTGTGGCAACAATTCCTTCGCTACGATCCCGCCGACCCAGAGTGGTTCAATCGCGATCGGTTCGTCCTCTCGGCCGGACACGGCTCCATGCTTCTCTATGCCCTGATTCATTTGACAGGTATCAAGGCCACGGCGCCTTCTTACGGTGAAAGATTGGGCGGACCGGCACTGACTCTCGATGATCTGAAGAGCTTTCGCCAGCTGCACAGCCTTTGTCCGGGACACCCGGAATACGGGCTTACGTCCGGCGTAGAGGGCACCACCGGGCCCTTGGGACAAGGCGTCGCCATGGGCGTGGGGATGGCTATCGCTCAAAGTTATCTGGCCGCTCAATACAATCGCCCGGGATTTCCTATCGTTGATTTCCAGGTATATGCCCTCGCTGGTGACGGCTGCATGATGGAAGGCCTAAGCAGTGAGGCCGCCTCTTTGGCCGGACACCTCAAGCTTGGCAACCTGTGTTGGATCTACGACCGCAATCGGGTGACGATCGAGGGGCACACTGATCTCGCCTTCACTGAAGATGTGGGAGCCCGTTTTCTGACTTACGGCTGGCACGTGACCTACGTAGAAGATGCCAACGACTTGGCACAGATCAACCAGTCATTGCAAGTGGCCAAGGACACCAGCGACCGCCCAACTTTGATCATTTGTGACAGCCACATCGGCTACGGCGCGCCTAACAAACAGGACACCGCTTCTGCTCACGGCGAACCCTTAGGTGCTGAAGAGGCGAAGCTGACCAAAAAGTTTTACGGCTGGGACCCAGACGCCGAGTTTCTTGTGCCGGCAGGCGTGCCGGAACATTTCCAGGCCCAGATGGGGCAACGCGGTGCTGAGGCTAGAGCCGCATGGGAGACCTTGTTCGCGTCCTATCGCCAAGAACATCCCGAGCTGGCGGCAGAAATCGATGCGATGCAAAACCGGGAACTTCCAGATGACTGGGACCAGGACCTTGTCGCCTATGATGCCGACCCCAAGGGCCAAGCCACGCGTGGTGTTTCGGGCACGGTGCTCAATGCCTTGGCTCCTCGCGTGCCCTGGTTGATCGGTGGCTCGGCCGATCTGGCCCCGTCCACCAAGACGACATTGACGCACAAAGACGCCGGCACTTTCCAGGCCGATAACTATGGCGGGCGCAACTTTCATTTCGGCGTTCGCGAACACGCTATGTGCGCCATCGCCAACGGGATGTCGCTGGCGAAAGTGCGTCCTTATGTCGCTGGATTTTTTGTCTTCACTGACTACAGCCGACCGGCCATGCGCATCGCAGCTTTGATGGAGATCCCGGTTATTTACGTTTGGACCCACGACTCGGTCAGTGTGGGCGAAGACGGCCCCACTCACCAACCGGTGGAGCACTTGGCCTCTTTCCGGGCCATGCCTGGCATGCGGATCCTGCGTCCGGCCGACGCCAACGAAGTGGTCGAAGCCTACCGCGTCATAATGCAAACCGACGATAGACCAACGTGTCTGGTTTTGTCTCGACAGGCTTTGCCGATTCTGGATCGCCAGCGATATGGGGCGGCTAAGGGTTTGGCGCGTGGCGCTTATGTTGTCGCCGACGCCAGCGATGGCAAGCCGGATGTCATTCTCATTGGCAGCGGCAGCGAGGTTTCCCTGTGTGTAGGCGCCTATGAGAAGATGACCGCCGAAGGGCTGCAAGTCCGCGTCGTCAGCATGCCATCGTGGGATCTATTTGAGGCCCAGGATGAGTCCTACCGCGACCAGGTCTTGCCTCGGCAGGTGACGGCCCGGGTGTCGGTCGAAGGAGGGTCAACTTTTGGTTGGGAACGTTATGTTGGTATGACGGGAGCGATGATAGGGATGCAGAGTTTCGGCGCCTCGGCTCCCGGCGACGTCGTTGAGGAATTCTTCGGTTTCACGGAAGAAAATGTGATCAACGCCGCCAAGGCACAGATAGAGAAAAACCGGAAATAGGACTGAAGCGAGGCAGATTTTACCGAACGATTACCGCCTCGGCGACAACCATGGTCTGGGGTTACACCGCCGTAACTTATGGTCAGGGTTGATTCCGTCGCGGATCTTAGTTAAAATCATATCAGCCAATCGTCTGGCCATACGCTCCATTAAATTCGCCATCCACTGGGAAGCCGCGCTCAATTTTTATGTTTGATTTGACTCCCATGCTGTCGTCAATGGCGCTCCCTGCTGTAATGCAAGGTGCTGCTGGGCAGGGGTTTATGGCATATATTGGGCCTGGTGCTGGCTTCGCTCTTGGCGGCTCTTTCCTTTTTGCCTTGGCTGGTGTCTTCCTCGCCTTTCTAGCCGTTCTGGTTTGGCCCATCCGGGTGGTGGTGCGTTCTTTGAAAGGGCGTGGGCGCCTAAAAAATGCCAAAGCTGGGCGCGTTATTGTGCTGGGCCTCGATGGACTGGACCCCAACCTGTGCCGCAGCTACATGTCCGAAGGGCGTTTGCCCAACCTGGCGAAGCTGCAAGAGCAGGGCACATTTCGTCCCTTAGGCACAACCTGGCCCGCGATGTCACCAGTCGGTTGGTCGACTTTCAGCACCGGCACTGATCCTTCCGGTCATAACATCTTTGATTTCTTGAATCGCGACTTGGCGACGCATCTGCCAATCTTGTCGTCGACACGCCTGAACAAAACGCCGCCACGAAAAATAGGGCCCATCCATTTGCCGGGTGGCGGCCATAAGTTTGAATTATTAAAACGCAGCAAACCGTTTTGGAAAACATGCGCCGAGGCGGGCGTTGAAACGTCCATCTTACGGGTCCCCATTACTTTTCCGCCCGACAAATTCGCCGGCCGCATGTTGTCGGCCATGTGCATCCCTGATTTGCGCGGCACCCAAGGCACGTTTTCTCACTACACAGAACCGGGCGCGTTCACGGCGGAAGGACGCACCACCGGCGGCGTGCGTTTGGAGTTGGTGCCCAAGGGTAAGGATGGATTCACCTGCGAATTGATCGGACCCGATAATGCCAACGGCCAGGGTTCAATGACGGTGCCAATCAGCATCAAACTCGATAAATCGGCTAAAAACGCGACTTTTGAGCTTTCTGGCTCGAAGTTCACCATTGGCCTCGATGAATATTCGGAGTGGATTTCAGTCAGCTTTGGACGCGGACAAGCCAAGGCGCACGGCATTTGTTTGATACGTGTGACCAGCTTTGCGCCGGGCTTTTCGTTCTACGTTTCGCCTCTGCACATCGACCCAAGACAACCGGCGATGCCGATCAGCAACCCGCCACATCTGTCCATGGCCTTGGCGCGCTTGCACGGCAGTTACGCTACTCTGGGATTGGCTGAAGATACATGGGCGCTTAACGAGCGGGTTATCGACGAACAGGCGTTTCTTGACCAGGCCTATATCATTTACGAAGAACGTTGCCGCCAACTGTTTCACGCCATCGATCATCAACCTGAAGGTGTCATCGCTATCGTCTTTGATGCTATGGACCGAATCCAGCATATGTTCTTTCGCTACTTGGACGATGACCATCCTGCCAACCGCGGTAAGGATACCGAAATCCACAAACACGCCATCCGCGATTTGTATGAAAAGGGCGATAAGTTAGTCGGCGAAGTCATGGCCAAGATGGGAGACCGTGATGAACTTCTCGTTGTCTCTGACCACGGCTTCAAACCCTTCAAGCGCGGCGTGAACCTGAACACGTGGTTCCGTAATCACGGCTACTTGTACTTGAAGGGCGATCCAGCCGAAGGGCCGCTGACTCCCGTACCAGATGGCGAACGATTCGAAGTGCCAGAGATCGATTGGGCGCGCACCCGTGCTTACAC
>JBLIOK010000159.1:0-6470 GCA_047639735.1 Candidatus Krumholzibacteriia bacterium
CCAACGCGCTGTGGGTGAGGCAGGCAGCACCTCAAAAAAGTGTGGGGTGGCAAAACCTCCCGCCTGGTCGGATACACCGAGGATGTTCAAACGGAGAGGCACTGCTCTGAGAGGCTTTTCATTTACTGGTTTTATAGAGACATATATACAGAAACCCTAGTGCGTTGGAGACCTCTTAGGTCGACCGCACTAGGGTTTCTGTATATATGTCTCTATAAAATGAGCAATGAAAACGTGGTACCGGAGGCGGGACTTGAACCCGCACGTTCAAAAGAACACTGGATTTTGAATCCAGCGCGTCTACCAATTCCGCCACTCCGGCACCAGAAGCTTTAACCCAACAGCCTCTCCAACAGCTTGAAGCGACTGCCCTTTACGGGGGGCGTTAAGGCGAGATGGTAAGCTTCAACCTGCCGAAAGTCAAGGTTGGTAAATGTTTGACTTGCGACTTTATTGAGCTATATTTTCGTCTGATTAGGAATCAGGTGGGGCCATAGCTCAGCTGGGAGAGCACTTGACTGGCAGTCAAGAGGTCATGAGTTCGATCCTCATTGGCTCCACCAATTTATTTTTTGCCCGCCGCTGCGTTTGCAGCGGTTTTTTGTTTGTATAGATGTCCGCTATCTGTTGGAATGTTACAATGGCACTAAAATCAAACAGCTCAAACAATCCGCAGGACAAGCGCCAAGCCAAAGCGCGTGATATCCTGATGCCCTTGTTGGGTGCTGCCATGATGGTTGTCGCTGCCTACCAGGCCTATCTGCACTGGTCAGATATCATGAAGAGCGTTGAAGGCCTAGGCTTTGCCGGGTATTTGCTGTTTGTTGCTGCTTGGGTACTGCTGGCAAGTGCCTGTTTCCCCGTCAGTGTTTTTGGGGTGTCGGCTGGGGCGCTGTTTGGCCTGCTTCCTGGGGTGCTTATAATATTCTCGGCCAGCATGATCGCCGCAGGATTCATGTTTGCCTTGGCCAGAGGTGTTCTGAGGCAACCGGTGGCGCGATTTGTGGCCTCGCGGCCAAAGTTGGTGGCCATTGACCGAATGGTGGGTAAAAAGGCCCTGAGGCTCAATTTTTTAACGCGGCTTTCGCCTTTGAATTTTGGTTTGGCGTGCTACACTCTGGCTGCAGGCAGGTCCAGTTTGCGTGATTACCTGATCGGCAATCTGGCCACCCTGCCCAGTATGTTCTTTCAAGTTTGGCTCGGTACGCTGGTGGTCACTGCCAGCGAGGGCACGGGAGGCGATGGCGAAACGCGACGTAATCTGTTGCTGGGGGCAGCCGGATCGCTGTTTGCGTTGATTTTAGTTTGGCAAATCACACGCTTGGTACGGCAGGCCTTGGCAGAAGAGGCGCATTCAACTATTACGGAGAGCAATGACGACTAAGAATGGCAGCAATATCATACAATTTCCCCGCAGCGGTGCGGCGCTTGAAGTCTTTCAACTGCGGGTAGAGCTGTTGATGATGCCCTTGCCAATATGGCGCAGCATCATCTTGCCGACGCGAGCGGATTTTTGGGATTTGCACATCGCGATCCAAGACGCCATGGGTTGGGAGGATCGTCATTTGCACCAGTTTACGGTGGATAATCCCGAGACCGGGGAGCGCCAACTGATAGGTGTACCCGATGATAATAATTATTATGGAGGGGATGAAATCCTTTCTGGTTGGGAACAACCTGTTGCCCCGTATCTGAACGAAGGCGGTCATCCCGCTTTATACACCTACGATTTTGGTGACGATTGGCAGCATTCTGTTGTTCTTGAGGGCACAATGAACGATGCAGGGCCTGAAGCCTTGCCGCGCTGTGTTGCTGGCGAAGGTATCTGTCCTCCTGAGGACTGTGGCGGAGTTCTTGTCTGCAAATCACTATTGCCGCTAGATCCTGACGAAATTTTTGTGCCGGAAGACGTTGTTTTTGACAACCCAAAATTGCGCTGGCAGCGCTCGTTTGGACGCGACTAGTAATGGTTCTGGCAATAGTCTTGGCCTTGATGTTGGTGGCCTCGCTTGCGGCCTACTTGCGCCAGCGAATTAAACTTCGAAAATTTTGTGATCAAGAGCTAGAGCTTCAGCGTCTAAACAAGAGCATCGATCGTGGCATTGACGGCATGGGGGCCGCGCTCTGGGAGTGGAGCCTCGAAGATGATTCCATCTATCTATCAGATCTGTTTTTAAAAACGACTGGCTACAGCCGGGATGAATTGGGAACGTCATCACCCGGTTTCTTTGAACGTTTCCATAAGGACGATAGGTCTGAAGTGAGGCGAGAATTGCGCCTCTACTTGAGCCACGACGTGGACCATTGTTCCATAGAGGCTCGGTTTCTTCATCGCGATGGCAATTATTTTTGGGTGTATATTCAAGCGGTTGGAGAATGGGGCGTAAACAACGAGCCATTGGCTGTAGTGGGATCTTTTGCCGATATCACGAGCAAAATGGAAGCAGAGGAGGAGCGCGACCGCCTCTTTAACCTGTCGCGCGACATGTTGTCTGTCGGTGGCTATGACGGTTTTTTAAAGCAAGCGAACCCCTCGTGGGTTAGAGTTCTCGGTTGGTCACGCGACGAATTAATGAGCCATCCCTTGACTCATTTTATCCATGAAGATGATCGCGAAACGACAAAAGAAGCATGGGATCTGCTCAGGCAGGGCGTCCCCATCGAAGGCTTAGAAAATCGTTTCCGGTGCCGCGACGGTTCCTACAAATGGTTGTCGTGGGGTTCCTTTCCATATGTTGACCGCGAGCTTGTCTTTTCAGATGTGCGTGACATCACTGTGAAAAAAGAAGTTGAGCAACAACTGCTTGATTACCAGGACCGCTTACGTTCGTTAAGCAAGCAGCTAGCCTTGGTCGAGGATCGCCAGCGTCGCGAACTTGCATCCGCGATCCACGACGGCTTGGCTCAACAATTGTTTGGAATACGTGCACAAATGGTGCTGTTGAAATATCCCAAAAAAGTAAAAAACCTGGAAGAGGTTATCGTGCAGATCATTTCGATCTTGGACGACACGATGGCTGATGCGCGCAGTCTCAGTTTTGAGCTTTTTCCGCCAGTGCTTTATGAAGTAGGCTTGGACGCAGCCTTGAGTTGGTTGGCCAATAATTTTACCGAAAAAACGGGTATCGCCTGCACATCGTCCTGCGAGGGGCACGGTGACGAACTGCCTGAAGATTTACGAAGCATGGCCTACCAATGTGTGCGAGAACTTTTGGCCAACGTGAACAAACATGCCTCGGCCGATGAAGTGCAGATCACTTTGAATTACGTCGACCAGTTCTTGACAGTTTCGGTTCAGGACAATGGCGCGGGTTTCGACGTCAGTGCCCAAAAGAACACGCGAAGCAGGTCTGACTCCACCAGCGGGTTTGGCCTTTTTAGTATACGAGAACGACTGCGCTCGGCCGATGGTCGGGTTTTAGTGGATTCAAAACCAGGTCGAGGCACCCATATATTCCTCTCCTTCCCTCGCTACGGCGAACTACCCAGCAAGAAGATCGCTGATCAGGGAGAACGACTTGGGTGAACTGTGCGCCCTGACTGCGGCCCTGTTGTGGGCCATCGCGGTGGTGCTTTTTCGTAAGTCGGGCGAAACGGTATCACCCCTTGCCTTAAATTTGTTCCGCGTCGGTGTATCCAGTGTACTCTTTGCTGGAGTGTTGCTCGCAACGGGGCGGCCACTGCTTGGCGTAGTGCCGACCAAGGACTACTTGATTCTAGTTGCCAGCGGTGTCATCGCTATAGCCATTAGCGACACTCTGTTTCATATGTGCCTGAATCGTGTGGGCGCCGGCGTCAATGCGATCGTCGACACTTTGTATTCGCCCTTCGTGGTGATCATGGCTTGGTTCATGTTGGGCGAAAGGCTGGGCCCTTGGCAATTTGCCGGAATGGGCTTAATCCTTTCGGCTGTTATCTTAGCGACACGAGTCACACCGCCGGCCGGGATCGATCGCCGCACTTTAGTCATTGGCGTCTTGTACGGAGTCGGGGCCATGGCCACCCTCAGTTTTGGTATCGTCTTGGCTAAGCCGGTATTGGTGCAAACAGATGTTATCTGGGCGACGTCGATTCGGCAGTTTGGCAGCTTGATGGTTTTGGCGCCCATCGCTTTGGCTAGCCCGCGCCGTCGCGAATATTTTGGAGTCTTTAAACCACGCGCTAATTGGCGCTATATGCTGCCGGGGACATTTTTGGGATCGTTCCTTGCGTTGATGTTTTGGATAGCTGGCATGAAGCTCACTGAAGCAGGCAAGGCCGCTATTCTCAATCAAACTAGCACGATTTACATCCTCATCTTGGCGGCTTTGTTTCTGCACGAACCGTTTTCGTGGCGTCGTGGGGCGGCAGCGTTTTTAGCACTCGGCGGCATCGCCATGGTGATCTTGCCGGCAATGTGAGATGATGTGTTGAGAATTTATGAACCACAGAAAGCTGAATCATGGGCAACATTCTATTTGAAGATCATTCGGTCAGGCGACTGCGACCACTGTCGGCAAGTGTGCCAGCCTATGAAATTCGCTGCGGAATTTTCAACACACGCGAACGGTTGGAAATTGTCGTCCCCGGTAAGGGTGGCAGGCTGCTGTGCCGCACCGAACTCCGCGCCTTGCATACTGCGCCGGGTTGGAGCACTGAAGTCTCTTCAATCACCGAGCGTAGTCTGTGGATAAACGGCCGTGTTGGCCCCGATGCCAATCTGATCAAAGCTTTATACGAACAACGGGATAGCGATTGGGCCTTGATCGATGACTACGGCCTCTTGGCCGCCTCCTTGCCTAGTGAATTGGCAGACGCAACCCTGCAGTCATGGCGAGCGTGGGACGGATCAGCAGAAGCTTGGGGCGTTCCGCTGGACGTTGCCGCTTTGGGCCAACCAAATGGAATCGAGTCCTGCGAACTGGGGGCAATTTGGGATATCGTTCCCGCGACTGCGCAGGCAATCGCTACTGATCTGGACTTGATAGCCGCAGATGTGTCGCATAAGCGCCATCCCTTTGGATCGTTCAGCAATGAACCGGCAGTATGGAGTCAGGCTGGCACCATCCGTAAAATCGCAGCCGATGCGCCGCCAAGTGGTGCCGTTGTCTGTGGTGCAGGCGGTTTGTATTTGGGCAGTGGTGGGGTGGACATAGCTGCCGGCGTTCATTTTGACACCAGTGCGGGGCCCATAGTGCTGGACAGCGGCGTGGTGGTTATGCCGCACAGCTTTTTGACAGGACCGCTTTATATTGGGCGCGGGACGATCGTCAAGGCGGGGTCGCGCATCTACGGCGAGTCTTCTTTTGGCGTGGGGTGCCGTCTGGCCGGCGAAATTGGAGAAAGCACATTTGGCGATTTTAGCAACAAACAGCACGATGGATTTATTGGCCATGCCGTGCTGGGCTCGTGGGTGAACCTGGGCGCCATGACCACTTGCAGCGATTTGAAGAACAACTATGGCTCAGTGCGGATCAATTTGGGTGAGGGAGAGTTTGATACCGGCCAAAGGTTTGTTGGCCTGATGTTGGGCGATCACGTAAAGACAGCCATTGGCAGCCTGTTCAATACGGGGACCGTGGTCGGGTTTGCCAGCAACATTTTTGGTTCAGAGATGCCGCCCAAACACGTGCCGGCCTTCAGTTGGGGTGGAGCCGAAAACGCGGCACAATACGACCCGCTTCGCGCCGCCAAAACGGCTGAGATAGCTTTCGGTCGGCGCCAATGCCAATGGACGGCAGCTCATGCGAACCTCTTTGCTCGGATCGCTCAAATCTAAGCCTCGTAAACGTGCAATTTGCCTTCCTCAGAATGGCTCATCGTTTCTAATTGCCACAAATGAATCCCTCTGGCATAGCGTGCCAGAGGTGTGCGTACGATCTTTTAAGGGCATTAACTGTCTTCAAATCAACGTTTAGTGCCCGTCTGCGAATATATAGGTTCAGGTCTTAAGGCTATCCCCGTCCGTGGCACCGCAGTTGCAGATAAATCAGAAATGTTTCCTGTTCTGTTCGGGATTGCTCGTTCGGTCCTGCGCTCTCCGTGTTGCAGGTTCTCGGTTGCGACCACCCGACATATCACGGGAAGCATTTTTTTGTCTGCAATCTCTACTTATTTTTGAATTCTGCGCTGATTTCGCTTGGCAACTTCCGCCTAATGTGGTATAAATTCATCCGTTACGTGAAGATTGATTCACGCAATTCCGGGTTCATTACTGACGACTAGTTCTCAATTCAACATCTGCCAACGGGCTATTAGGTCCAACGCGGAACCGGCTGTTTGTCTTTAAACCGTCGGCAGGCAACGACATCAGAGCCCCAGAGGGCCAGCTTACAAGAGGTGCCTCATGACCAAGGCCGAATTAGTTGACGTGATTTCATGGGAAACCGGTGTGCGTAAAAAAGATACCGGCATGATCGTTAATCTCATTTTAGAAAATATCAGCAAGTCGCTCGTGCGAGGCGACAAGGTTGAATTGCGTGGATTTGGCA
>JBLIOK010000160.1:0-6435 GCA_047639735.1 Candidatus Krumholzibacteriia bacterium
GCACCCGAATCAACGGCGACTTTTTTCTCCATACCCGTACCGACGATGGGCGAATCGGACCGCAACAAAGGCACGGCCTGACGCTGCATGTTGCACCCCATCAAGGCACGGTTAGCATCATCGTGTTCCAGGAACGGGATCAGCGAGGCCGCAGCCGAAACGATCTGCTTTGGCGACACATCCATATAGTCGAGGTCAGTTGGTTTCGACATGGGGTATTCACCCTTGTGCCGAGCCAGAACCGTTTTGTCTATAAATTGACCTTTCAGATCGACCGGCGCGTTGGCCTGGGCGATGGTCACGTTGTCCTCTTGGTCGGCGGTCAAGTAGTCGGTCTTTTCGGCCAACAGCCCATTTTCCACTCGACGATAAGGCGATTCGATAAATCCAAAGCCATTGATCCGCGCGTGAGTCGCCAAGCTGGCGATCAGACCAATGTTTGGCCCTTCCGGCGTTTCAATCGGACACATGCGGCCGTAATGAGTGTAATGAACATCGCGCACCTCAAAACCGGCACGATCACGATGCAAACCACCTGGCCCGAGGGCACTCAAACGACGCTTGTGTGTCAATTCACTCAAAGGATTCGTCTGATCCATAAACTGGCTCAACTGGCTACTGCCAAAGAAGCTTTGGATCACCGCAGAAACTGTACGGGCGTTAACCAGATCAGCGGGGCTGATGGGTTTCTCTTTGTCCGCCAGGTTCATGCGTTCTTTGATGATGCGTGCCATGCGGCTCAAACCAACCGAGAATTGGTTAGCCAACAATTCGCCAACCGAACGGATGCGACGATTGCCAAAATGGTCAATATCATCGATGTCCATTTTGCCCAAGAACAGGGAGATCATGTTGTTGACGATGGCCAAGAAATCCGCTGGCGTCAGGGTGGTGACCTTGGGGTCCACATCCAGATTCAAACGGCGATTCATTTTATAACGGCCAACTTCAGCCAAATCGTAACGCTTTTCGTCGAAGAACAAGCGCTCAAACAAGGCACGAGCCACCTCTTCGTTCGGTGGATCGCCCGGACGCAGCAGGCTATAAAGCCTACGCAGTCCTTCGTCTTGGTTACTCGTGGGATCTTTGCGGATCGTATTGAGAATGATGCTCGGCTCGTTGAGAGTCACTTCCCCATCAGCAACAAGCTTGATCGATTTCAGATCGCCGGACAACAAGCTTTCGCGAGTCAGCGCATCGATGATGTCGCCGGCCTTGGCGAAAGGCTCTTCTTCTTCAGCGCGGAAAACATCCGCAGCCAAAATACGACCTTCAAGGGTGTCTTCAAGATGTTTGAAGGCCTTGGTGCCGGACTTGGTGACCTTAACCGTCTCGACTTTATGAAACAGCTCGATGATTTCAGCATTGGACTGGAATCCCAGAGCGCGCAATAACATTGTCGCAGGTTGCTTGCGCTTGCGATCAATGTGCACGTACAAAATGTTATTGATATCGGTAGTGAACTCTACCCAGGAACCGCGATAAGGGATGATCCGCGAACGGAACAAGCGGCGGCCATTGGGGTGAATTTCATCGCTGAAGAAAACGCCTGGTGAACGATGCAGCTGCGAAACGATGACGCGCTCGGCTCCGTTGATCAGAAAGGTTCCCTTGTCGGTAATCATTGGCAACTCGCCCAGGTAAACTTCTTGTTCCTGGATGTCGCGGATCATCAGTTCTTCGTCAGCAGAGCCTTCGGCTTCTTCTTTGACCACAAGACGCAAGCGCACCTTCAACGGCACACTGTAGGTGAGTCCACGTTCCTGACATTCTTCAATGCCGTACTTGGGCTCGCCCGTCTTGTAACTCATGTATTCCATGGTCAAATTGCCGCGCGTGGAATCGATGGGGAAGATCGTCTGGAAGACGGTCTCGATGCCCTTCATCGTCCGGTCGTCAGGTTTGATACCCGTTTGCAAAAACTCGTTGTAGGAATCGAGCTGGACGGCCAAGAGATTTGGCATCACTTCGACGCGCTGGATTTTTGAGTAATTGACGCGTTCGGTGAACTTGTCGACTGGGATATTCTTCACTGGGCCACTTCCTCGGAAGAAGGCTGGCAATCAGACCCAAACAGGCACTGACCACCAAATTTTACGACTGCGCCGTTTCGGAACATCCCGAAACGATATCTAACAACGCGTGTGGCGAGGCCGAAAATCGGCCTCGCCTCACGATCAATACAAGCTGACTACTTGATGTCGACGATAGCGCCGACTTCTTCCAGCTTATTTTTCATGTCTTCGGAGTCATCTTTCGAGACGCCTTCCTTAACGGCCGTAGGTGCGCTCTCGACCAAATCCTTGGCTTCTTTCAAGCCCAAGCCCGTGATGGCGCGAACAACCTTGATCACTTGGATCTTCTTGTCGCCAACTCCGGTCAACATAACGTTGAATTCGGTTTGCTCTTCGGCAGCCTCAGCGGCTGCGCCACCGGCTGCAGCTACAGCTACAGGAGCAGCAGCGCTAACCCCAAATTTTTCTTCCATAGCCTTGACCAGGTCAGCGGCTTCCAAAATGCTCATGCCTTCGATCAGATCGAGGCATTTGCTAGCGTTATCGCTCAAGTTGATGTCACTCATTGTTCTTTCGCTCCTTAGCGTCCCGGGCGTACCCGGAGTTTGTCTGGAATTTGCGCTTTGCCTTTTTTGGCGAAACGCCTCTCATTTATCAATCAACAATTTTTCGAAATTCAACGAACGCGGTACTAAGCAGCCGTCTCGGCTTTTTGCTTAGCGACTGCGTCAATGGCGCGGCAAAGTTTGCCCGCAACTCCATTGATTGTTACAGCCAGACCACGCGCTGGTGAATTGATACTGCCCATCATTTTGGCAATCAATTCGTCCATGCTTGGGATCTTGCTGAGGGCAATGACTTCGTCGACTTCCAGGAATGCTCCGTCGAGAATTCCACCCTTGATACCAAACGCTTCGTTTTCCTTTTGGAATTCGACAGCAACCTTAGCCGCATCTACTTGGCCTTCGAGACCAAACATCAGCGCGGTTGGACCTTTCAAATGGTCCTTGATAGCGGGCAGATCTACGTTGTCGGCGGCGATGCGAGCCAAGCGGTTTTTCACCACTTTGGTCACAATTCCGTTTTCCCGACATTTCTCGCGGAAAATCGTCATTTGCTCAACGGAGCAGCCAGTGAAGTCCGTAAGGACTATTGCCTTGGCAGCCGTCATGCTCGCAGCGATTGCTTCCACTTCTGCTATTTTTTCTGGGCGTGCCATTTGGCAACTCCTTCAGATCAATGAACCGGGATCACTACCGGCTACCACAGCGAACATTATGCTCAGCTGCAGCTGTTGCTATCGACGCGAATTGATGGGGTCATGGTGCCTGACACAAACATCGAACGGACGTAAATGCCTTTGACGGAAGCAGGCTTCACACGCAACAACTCTTTTACAAGTGTTGTGATGTTGTCAGCCAATTCAGCCGCAGCAAATGAGCGTTTGCCCACTGCCACATTGATGATACCGGCCTTGTCGACGCGGTACTCAATACGACCAGCTTTTGCTTCCTTCACGGCTTTAGTCACATCCATGGTGACTGTACCAACCTTAGGGTTAGGCATCAGACCACGGGGTCCGAGTACTCGGCCCAGTTTACCCATCTCACCCATCATGTCGGGCGTTGCGATGATCACGTCGACGTCGGTCCAACCGTCTTTGATTTTGGGCAGGTATTCGTCGGCACCGACCATGTCAGCGCCAGCGTCTTTTGCTTCCTGCTCCTTAGGACCACGGGTGATCACGAGCACCCGCACGTCCTTGCCGGTTCCATGGGGCAGCACAATAGTGCCACGAACCATTTGGTCGGCATGACGAGGATCAACGCCCAGACGTACCGCAACGTCCACAGATTCGTCGAATTTAGCTTTGGGCATCTGTGCGATCAGATCCATGGCTTCGCCAATGGCGTAGTCCTGGTCCCGATCAAAGAGCTCCAAGCCTTTGTTGTAGGATTTACCGTGTTTCATTTTTGATGACTCTCCATGACTGTGATTGCGCGATGGCTTTTCTCAGAGAAAAATTATCCCCGGAAAAACCGTGTCTCCGGTGCCAGTTGATCAGCCAACTGCGTTGACTGCCTGGCCCCGTGTGTTCTCAGTCTCGACTTAGACGATGTCCAGCCCCATGCTCCGCGCCGTGCCAGCGATGATTTTCATCGCGGCCTCTTCGGAGCCAGCGTTCAGGTCTTCTCTTTTGGTCGCGGCGATTTCACGCAATTTAGCGCGCGAAATGGTCCCGGCCGAAGTCCTGCCCGGTTCGGTGCTGCCTTTGTCCAGGCCGATTGCCTTCTTGATAAGAACAGAAGCAGGCGGAGTTTTGGTGATGAAGCTAAAGCTTCGATCCTGGAAGACAGTAATGACTACCGGAATCACCAGACCCATTTGCTCCTTGGTCCGCTCATTGAAGGCGCTGCAGAACTCCATGATGTTCAGACCATGCTGGCCGAGGGCTGGGCCCACCGGTGGGGCAGGATTCGCCTGCCCGGCCTTGATCTGCAACTTGATTGCCGTCATGACTTTCTTAGCCATTGACCTGCTCTCTTTCAATTCAGGAACTGGCCGCGGTTGGTGGTCTCCACATGGTCGGCGTCCACAGCCTCGATGCGGGGTTTGATCACCCTTTGGCCTCTCTACTGGGCGTATCTGATTCCATTGAGAGGAACGGAATCAGGAAACAGTCATCATTGGTCCAGACAAACCGATAACTGCAATGAAACTTCGATCAATCAGATCAAACAGGCTTAACCTGCAGGAAATCCAATTCGACCGGCGTCTCGGAACCGAAAATTGAGATCATTACTTTTAATTTGCCCTTATCGTGATTGATCTCATTAATCACGCCGATCCACTCGGTGAATGGCCCGTCCACTACTTGGACGCTGTCACCCACATCGTACGGGATCTCCAGGGTCTCCCTGTCCTCATCAGGTGCCGAGATACGACCCAGAATGCGGTCAACCTCTTCCTTGGTGATGGACTCAGGCTTGAGCGGCGTGCCCCCGACAAATCGGGTCACACCAGGAATTCCATTTATGAAATGCTGCGTCTCTTTATTCATAAGCATCTCGAGCAGAATATAAGAGGGGAAGAACTTGCGCTTTGTCGTTGAGCGCTTGCCGTTCTTCATTTCGGTGATCTCTTGGGTTGCGACCAAGATTTCACCGAAAGAGTCTTCCATATGTTGGCTTTTGATAGCCATTTCAATGTTGCGCTTAACTTTGTTCTCGTGGCCCGTGTTGGCGTGAATCACAAACCAACGCATACGACCGCGACGCGCAATGTCTGCCTCCTCTTCGGGAGACAACTCAATTTCAAGTGACGCGAGCAGTTCATCTTCTTCAGTGACTGGCTCGGTCTCGCTGACGGCAGCTTCTTCACTTGCCGTTTCAGCAATCTCTTCGTCGGGCAGGTCAAGGAACAAGTCGCCGTCGTCTTCAGCGGCGTCATCAGCATTCGCGCCGGCGCCGGCTGCAGCTTCAGCTGCTACCTGGATTTCTTCCTCACCTTGGCGTTTTTCATCAGAATCAAACACTGCCGGCTCCATTCAACTCAGGCCCGATCAATTCCAGAAACCTATCAAGACACAAACACACCCCAAAGAAAGGCAGCTGCCCGCCTGAAGGGTACTTCTTCAACTTCAGCTTTTTCTAGTCTCGCAAGGATTGCTTATTCTGCAAAAACCAGCAGAATCAACCTAGCGAAATCAGCTGCTTTATACCTAAATCCAAAACCTTGTCCACCAAAAACAACAAGAAGGTGATTATTGCGACAGTGACCATCACAACGATGGTGGACTCTCGCAACTCGGCCAAGCTTGGCCAGGAAACACGCTTCAATTCCTGTGTTGTTTCACGCAGGTAATTCGTCATCGCGCTCATTCAAATCCTTCTTTCCAAATCATCCAACTTTTTTACCAGCTGGACCTGAAATTGAGTGGCAGGGGCAGCAGGGTTCGAACCCGCGACCCTCGGTTTTGGAGACCGATGCTCTACCAACTGAGCTATACCCCTGCAATCAAAATCCAACACTCATCTCAGGCACCGAACTAGCGCGTCTCTTTGTGCTCGGTGTGTGTATTACACCGTGGACAAAACTTCTTAAATGCGACCCGGTCTGGGTGCAAACGCTTGTTCTTCTTAGTCGTGTAATTCCTCATCTTGCACTCGGGGCAAGCGAGGGTGATGATGTCTCTCATGAGACCCTCTCTCCTCGGAAATTCAACGGGATGATCGCTTCAAATTTCATGAAACGACCATCCGTTGCCATTCGGTTCGTAACTACTCGCGACTACTATTCGTGAATCTTCGAAACAACACCAGCGCCAACAGTACGGCCACCTTCGCGAATCGCGAAGCGCAGGCCTTCCTCCATGGCGATGGAGTTAATCAACTCAACCTGCATCTTGACGTTGTCGCCA
>JBLIOK010000161.1:0-6423 GCA_047639735.1 Candidatus Krumholzibacteriia bacterium
AAATGATTCTGCCGGGCACGGCTTTCATCTTGGCTAACGTGTGGATCTTAGACATAGCTCCATCTTTCGAGTCGGTTTAGCCTCCAGCTTGAGACTATGATGCAACAGAGCTCGCTCAGTGTCCAACCTCGATTCTGGCGCAGACGCCTTTTGTCGGCTAAACTAGAGCAACTGAACGTGTCTTTTAAAGAGGAGCAATGCCTTGAAAATTATCTTTGGTGTGATCGCTGTTGTGCTTGTCGTCGGTGTCGCATTGACTCTTTACCCCATGCGGGGCGCCTTTCAAAAGGGTGCGCAATTCGCAGATGAAAGCCCTCAAGACGGATTTTGGGATTTAGAAACCCAAACCCTCGACGGCGCCCCTATAACTTTTGACAACTGGCGAGGCCAGGTAGCGCTGGTGGTGAACGTCGCCAGCCAATGTGGCCTGACGCCACAATACGAAGGATTGCAAAGCCTCTACACCGAATTTAAAGATGAAGGATTTGTCATACTGGCATTTCCGAGCAACAACTTCGGGAAACAAGAGCCTGGCGCGGCGGCCGAGATTCGCGAGTTTTGCGACGACAACTACAAGGTCACTTTTCCTATGTTTCAAAAATCGGTGGTTGTGGGCGAAGACAAAAACAACATTTATCAATATATGACTGAGGGTGGGTTGGAAGAACCGACTTGGAATTTTACAAAATATTTGGTCAATAAAGAAGGGCGAGTGATCGCACGATTTGCGCCGCGAACGACTCCGGATGATCCTGAGTTGAAAGCAGCCATCGTTGGTGCGCTTAATCCTTAGGCGGCTCCAATCAACAATATCGTAGCGCAGAATTACTCATCCTCACGACTGATCGGTTCAGACATGAAAAAATTCTCGCAGCTATTGATCACTCTTGCCTGCGTTTTCTCAGCCCTCGGTCTTCACGCTGAACCCGTTAGCTCTTCTGTCGTTTGGCAAGCTTGGCTAGATAGTCCGGGTGGGAAACTGAACTTCGGCCTCGAGGTCTCCGGATCTAACGCTTGGATCGTCAACGGAGACGAAAAAATCGAAGTGGTTGAATTTCGACAGAACGAAGAAGAAATGTATCTGGGGTTTCCGCACTACGACTCTTCCATCACGGCCACTTGGAATGCCAGTGCCCATCAATACGATGGGATCTATCGCAAGCGCCGCGGTCCAGACCTCTATACTGAAATGAATTTTCATGCCACTGATCGACCAGCCGACAAGGTCGATAGCGAGTGCGAGACGGACGCATTTTCTGGACGTTGGCTGGTCAACTTCGACAGCGATGACAAAGATTCGGTTGGGGTTTTCTCTCAGTCGGGCCAATCAGCCAGCGGGACATTTTTGAACGCCACGGGTGACTATCGATTTCTTAGCGGAACGGCGACTTGTAAAAAAATGACGCTGAGTTGTTTTGATGGGGCCCACGCTTTTCTCTTCAACGCCGAGCTCGACGAGTCGGGTGAAATTCGCGGCGATTTTTGGTCATCTGGCAGTTGGCACGAAGAGTGGACGGCCACCCGTGATGACAACGCCCAACTCCCGGATGCCTTCGCCGAGACAAGCTGGCAAGAAGGCAGCGAACTCGCCAGTTTTCGCTTTCCTGATTTGACGGGCGAAATGCGGTCTCTCAACGACCCCCAATTTCAGGGCAAAGCTCGCATCATTTATGTGTTTGGATCGTGGTGTCCCAATTGCCACGACGCGACGGAATTCCTGGTCGAGCTCAGTCATGAGTACGCCGACAAGGGACTGTCCATTCTCGGTTTAGCTTTTGAGGTCACGGGTGACTTCGAACGCGATAGCAAGCAGGTCAAACGTTATGTAGACCGTCATGACGTCCCCTATCCCGTATTGGTGGCAGGGCTAGCGTCGAAAGATAAAGCATCCCAAGCATTGCCTTTTCTCGACCGTGTGCGCTCCTACCCGACAACGATTTTTCTGGATCAAGACGGGCAGGTGCAAGCTATTCATACAGGATTTACAGGGCCGGCGACGGGCGCCGAATACGCTCAGCTAAGAACAAAATTTAAGCGTATTATCGAACAGATATTGGACCAATAGATTCTCTCACCTCAACGGCAGGAATGATAAAGAGCCCTCACCTCTCAGCGAGATCCTCAACCCAATTGAGGTACAATGATATGGGAGCCTCTTGCACAGAGCGTTCCACGACAAGCAAACTGTCGCCGTCGCGACTGGGAGTAAAATCCCCCATCGCTCCATTGGCAAAAGTAGATTTCAACAATTCTTGGGGGTCGCCGGCCGAAAAGTTGGTCCCTTCAGAATCGACCAAAACGGCCATGATTCCGCCCTCTTGGCTCTGAAAGAACAGTTCAGTGCCATCGTCATTCCATTGAGGATAACGGCCACCCGCTCGTGAGACTTGCCATTTCCCACCACCTTCGGGAAAAGGAATCACATAAATTTCGCGGCGCCCTGATTCGTCGGAATCAAAGGCGAGCCAACGCCCGTCGGGTGAAAAATTTCCTGGCCATTCGTCAAACGGAGTCTCGAAAACGGGCCGGGCTTCGCCGCCACCATTGAGCGGAAATACCCACAGATCTTCATTGCTGTCTTCGCGTTCAAGACCAAAAAGCAACCATTGGCCGTCATCTGATATGTCGTATGGCCAGATTTTTGCGCCGGGTATATTCAATATCAAATCTTCATTGCCGCCACCATCCGTCTGCTTGGCGTAAACGGATGACTCACTTACTTCCTCGACATTAAAAAAGAGCCGTTCTCCATCGGGTGACCATAAAGGTTGCGTAGGCCCCGACGATTCATCAGTCGGCGTAAAAGTAAAGCGCTGGCGGCTTCCGTTGCTCACATTGATCATCCAGAAATCTGAAACTTGAGACCCCTCGTCTATCAGCAAGGCTATTCTCGTGTTGTCGGGCGACCAGGCAACCTGAGAAAAGACGCCGGGTTCACCAACCGATCTCAATTTGTTGCCCTCACGGTCGAACAACACCAGTTCGGAACCCGTTCGTTCGTCGGCCTGATAGGCTAACGCCGACTGCGGCGAAACGGTGAAGGCCCCCATGCCGTAGTCACGGTCACGGACAATTCCCTCGGCAATCGGCACGGGGTCGCCGGTCACCTGACCTGAATTGATGTCGAGCGATTGGGTAACTAAGGTCTTGCCTTTCAAATACAGCAATTGACCCTTCGTATAGTCGGCGCCTGCTGTCGTCATCACCAATTCACGGCGGTCACTGCCATCGATATTTCCCAGGCAGACCATCCAACCCAAGCCACCCCGAGTTTCCTGAAAAAGGAAATGTTCACCATCGCCTATTGAGCGCGGCTCGCGCTGGCCAGGTTCTCCGCCATTTACGATGGGAGTCGCCTCTCCTCCACCCCCATCAACGCGAAGTAATATTGCACCGGGGTTTGGCGCAAAGATGATGGTGCCATCCTCTAGCCAACATGCGCCACGTCCATCCGAAGCCGCAGCTATGGTCAACGGAGCTCCACCACTAGCAGCAACGCGCCGCATGCTTCCAGGGGTAAAAAATCCCAAACTTTTGCCGTCAGGCGACCAGAACGGTCGGTGACCATACTCGGTTCCCTGTACCGGATGACCTTGATGTTCGGACAATTTCCGCACCCAGATTTGTTGCACGCCACCAAATTGGGCGACAAAGGCAATCGATTGGCCGTCAGGGGAAAACCGCATGGAACCGCCACTGGTCCCGAGTGTTCGCAGCACGGCGCCTTCTGGCAATGCGATGGAAGCCCGGAGCACTTGGGTTTCTGGTTCACTTTGGAACCAAAGCGTGGTCACAGCGGCTAAGGCAAGAAACAGGACGACGGAGGCTATCGACCAGACCTTAGTGGAAGCGCCAGTCCTCTCTGCACTGGCAAACTGCGGCTCGGCTTGGTCGAGGTTAGCCAAGGCATACCGAGCTTCACCTATATCTCGCAATCGGTCTTGAGCATCTGGCGTGAGGCAGCGACGCATTAAGGTGCGCAATCCAGTCGGAGTCTTTTTGGGCAACGCACTGAGGTCGGGATCGCTGTGCACGATCGCGCCCAAGATGTCGGTCACAGTCTCGCCGCGGTATAACGGCATCCCCATTAACATTTCGTAAATGATAACGCCGAAGGCCCAGATGTCTGATCGCTTGTCGACCGGTTTGCCGCGGGCTTGTTCAGGACTCATATAGGCGGCTGTGCCCAGGACTACACCCATCTGGGTCATCGCTGCAGTGATCGTTGGGGACGCTTGAACATTGTATTGATCGGACTTGTCGTCGGAGTAGGCGCGGGCCAGGCCGAAGTCGAGTATTTTGACGACGCCGTCGGTGTCGATGCGAACATTGGCCGGCTTGAGGTCGCGGTGGACGATGTTGCCTTCGTGTGCGGCCTCGAGCCCCAATGCGATTTGGCTGGCGATCTGGGCGACCTCTTCGATGGGTATGGCGCCGCGTTTCAAACGTTCGGCGAGGTCTTCGCCCTCGACGAGTTCCATGACTAAAAAGCGCACGCCTTCGGCTTGCTCATAGCCATAGATCGAAGCGACATTGGGGTGCTGCAGGCTGGCCAGAGTGACCGCCTCACGCTCGAAGCGGGCGGCGCGTTCGGGGTTGTCCGAGACCTCTTGGGGAAGGATCTTGAGCGCTACTTCTCGGCTGAGGTGGGTGTCGCGGGCGCGGAAGACTTCGCCCATGCCGCCTTCGCCGAGTTTCGAAATGACTTCGTAATGAGCGAGTGTCTTGCCTATCAATTTCTTGGCCTTTGCTTAGAGAATTTAATCATCTGAGTTTAAAGCGAACTACTCCCACCCAACAATCACTTTGGCAACCACAACACCATTTTGACTGGTATCATAGGTGATGAGAATGCGGCCGTCGGGATGCAAATTGTATCCGCGCATATTGCGGTTTCCCAATTCAACAACCACCGTGGGCCGCGCGATTTCCGGTCGGTCGCCATTGAAATTAATCAACACCGACTTCAATTTTTCACCCGGCGACATGAAGAAGAGTTGCTCATTGCCGCCCCACTTCGGCTCCCAGCCACCATCAATCGATACGCGGCGGCTCGCGCCTTCGCGACCAAATGGCCTGAGGTAAACTTCACCGCGGCCGGTGGTATCTGACACAAAAGCTAACCAGCGACCATCGGGCGATACTACGGCACCACTTTCACTTGAATCGGAGTTCAGGAGCACACGAGCTTCACCGCCCTCAGAATTCACCTGCCATATGTCGACTAGATTTTGGCCTGCGCGTTGAGAAAAGAGAATGAGGTCTCCGTGGGCTGTCCAGTCAGACGGGTATTGGACCACTTCGTCTGCAGCGACGATTTCGCGTGGCTCTCCGCCGTCTGCATCAACGATATAGATGTTGGGAGGGCCACTTCTATCGTCGCTGAAGACGATCGATCGACCATCCGGCGACCAAATGGGCTGATATTCGGACCAGCTGGAGGCTGTCACCCGATTCGAAAAACCTCGATCGAGATCGCGCACCCACAGATCTCCCGTACCGGTACGGGAATCGTGTGTCACTACGGCCAAGAAACGCCCATCTGGAGAAAGTTCGGCTTCACGATAGATTTCATCTTCAATCTCCATTGCCGACTCATGGCCCTGCCTATCAAACCAAGCCAATTGAATTCTTTCTAGCTGAGGGAGGTGAATCACGTTGCCTTGATCAGACGCTGATGCACTGAGACTTCCAGTAGGTTCAAAAAACGACACGCTTTCGCTCAAGACTTTCGCCTCCCCGAGCGGTGCAAAAGATTGGCGGTCGAAGGCTTGGGTTAAAAGTTGGCCCTTGCGCACAAAAATATACCAGCCATCAGCCGCCACGAGCACTCGCGTGTCCGATGGAAACAACGGTTCCGCTTGGGTCGAGCCAACTTTGCCCAACACGGCCTGCCGCACGCCGTCGATGTAATGAACAAAAATAAAGTGTTCACCGTCAGGCAAAAAAGTGGGCCAATTTTTACTAAGCCGGTCTTCCTGCGGAAGCGAACGCTCTATTTTTACGAAGGTTCGACGATCAGGTTGCCACAGGTACCATCCATTTTCTTGGGGGTTGAGCAAGACTTCCATCAAGATGGTCCCTTGAGGTGACCAACTGCCAGTGCGCCACCCCACCGGCGCCTTTGCCAGCTCTTTCGGTGCACCCCCCGCGAGGTTGATCTGCATCAACGCATCGTCAGTGAAGTAGGCCAAGCTGCGGCTGTCTGCCGACCAATAGGTTTGCCCATCTGTCGTGTCGGTCGCCGGTAAGGGCCGCCCTGCCTCTTCATTAAAAGCGCGAATCCAAATGACGTTTTCCCCTTCAAAGTCGCCGACATAGGCAAACTGACGGCCATCTGGCGAAATGTTCGGAATATCACTCGAGGTCTCGATTGTCAGATCAAACCGGTAAGCAATTGGCTTCTCGAACGCCGCCTTCTTT
>JBLIOK010000162.1:0-6284 GCA_047639735.1 Candidatus Krumholzibacteriia bacterium
CGAACTTGGCAGCGGAGAAGGTCATTTTATTGGCCTGCTCAAAGCTCGCGGTGTCCATTGTTGGGGGATGGATTTGCGTCATCCTGCCGGCGGTGTGGTTTGTGATTTAGTGGGCGATGCACGGCATGCCCCGATCAAGCCCAGTTCCATGTCTTTGGTGGTGGCCGCAAACTTGGTGCGCCATATTACCCCGCGACACCGCCTCTTAGAATATCTCACGGCCTGGCGCAGCCTGTTGAAGCCCGGCGGTTTGCTCTATCTATTTGAAGACGAGCCCAGTGCCAGCTTGCCTGCTGAACGAAACTTCCGAGATCTGCAAGAATTTCTATCGCGTCTGATGCCCGAGTCGCGCGGACCATTGATGTCGTTGGATCGATTTAAAAGTCTGTTGTCAGAATCGCCTGATGCGGCGAACTGGACTTTCGGCTGTCAGGCCAATGAAGTTACTATCGATGCCACCACAGTAGTGAGATTTTTGGCGGCCGGTCAGGGCTCACCAACCGGAAAACAAGCGACGTTGTTACGTGCCATTGGGCGTGACGGCGTCAGCCCTGGTCGTTATTGGTACGCTCGGGTGGGTCCAGTACCACCGGAAATGGACATCAAATAGTGAAACTTCAATCAAAGCTGGTTGGCTTCATTGCCGTTGTTCTGTTTTGCTTAAGTTCCCTCGTTGTCGCGATGCTATTGACGTCGGCTCGTTCAGCGGTCAACTGGCAGCAAGTGAGGGCCGTGGCCATAGAAAGCGATGATTGGGGTTTGGCTGGCTTCACGCCAAGCGAGTCAAGCTGGCGGGGAGTTGATCGCAAATCGTTGCAGACGGGGAGGTTTCCAGAGGTCTACTGGAATTCGACTCTTGAAGATTCGCTGATTGTGAGTGATCTCGTCGAACTGATGACCGCTTCGCGAGGCCGTGACAATATCGCGGCGGTCTTTCAAGCCAACTACGTGATGAGTTCCATGCATCGCGATACATTACGTGATGCTTGGATCGAATACGAGTTGCCGAATTGGCCACCACAGTATCAACGTCCAGGAATTTGGCAAGCGATTGAGTCTGGCCGAGCCAAAGGTGTTTGGCGCGCCGAACACCATTCCATGTTCCACTACGATCCTGAAATACGGCGCCAGAATGGGATGGCAAACGCTGTCGCCAAATTGGCGACCGAAAGAGGGATAATGTTATTTCCGGGTAGCGAAGGAGCTCGCGAATGGGCCCCGTGGCGTCTGGAGTCTGACATGCGGAATGAATGGGAGCGCTCACTGGATATTTTTGACAAGGTGTTTGGGCGAGCGCCAAAATCAGTAATCG
Source organism: Candidatus Krumholzibacteriia bacterium (assembly GCA_047639735.1). Lineage (GTDB taxonomy): Bacteria > Krumholzibacteriota > Krumholzibacteriia > LZORAL124-64-63 > LZORAL124-64-63 > JAGRNP01. Next base: position 1,313 of record JBLIOK010000162.1, read on the forward strand.
CAGCGGATTATACCTGGCACGGTTGGGTGGAGACCGTTTGGACAGATTCCGATATACAAATTATACAGGCTAAGCGTGAGCAACGTAATCCACTCTGGACAGCTGGCAAGTGGGGGCGATTGCAAAAACTTGCAGACCGGCAATGGACACGGCTGTGGCATCCAGAGCGCATCTATTTGGAGCGTAATTGTCACCTTGAGCCGGTCCAGGCTCCGGATCCGCAAAAAGTTGCCGCATCATGCTTGCTAGAAACAGTGGCAGCTTGGCGACGAGGAGAACCCGCAATTGTTGAGTCTCATCGGGTTAACTTTTCTCACACCGATGCGCGTGTTCGAGAGACAGGTTTGTCTTCGATGCGTGAGTACTTGGGTGCTGTCACGTCGTTGGAACCAAAGCCAACTTTTCTTTGCGATTCCGAAATTGCTCAGCTAAGTCGACGCGGCACCAGCTGGCGACGGTTTGGCGACAAAATTGTTCTGCGAAACCTGACCCACGGAACCAGGGTTGTTGTGGTGCCTTCGGAAGATGGGGGCAAATCGGGCCAACGGATTTATCGGCTCGCAGGGGGCGAAGTTCAAATTATCAAAGAACCGTGACGCACTTGAAGAGGCTTTAAGGATTGCCCCTAAGCCTAATTCTGATAGCGAGAAGGGTTTTTTGACATCTTATTCTCATTTGTATACGCACTGCTGTAATTTTGATTCATTGACGCAACAATTCGACTCATGTTAAACTATAGGCACGTGTAAGGTATTTCAAAAAAGCCCTGAATAGACGGGTAGGGGTGCCTTATCATTAGATTTTCGTATACTTGTAGGGGTGTCTGATCTTCAGGGCCTATGGTTCGCTTTCAGGTACTGGCTTTCAGGTACTGATCAAGGGGCTGGGCTGTGATCATTTTGTTGGAGGGATTCGCTAACAACCAAGGTTAACGAGCAACATATTCGAAAGCGATGACAGGCTGGATTTGTCCAGAATCGTCATTTTCGAATCGATTATACAGCGCTGGTATTGAATCATTCTAACGTTGAGGTTAACGCCCTCACGAATTTCACTCCGACTGCCTTGGCGCACCTTAATAGGTGTTGAGTAAGCTGGTCGTGTGTACGGAGGCCTGCATGTCCGCAATAGGAGTTCGCCCACCCGCCCCATCGTGTGTCTTGTCCACTTTGTCTGGCAAGGATTCCACGCTGAGAACCAAATTTCCCCGGTGCAACAAGTTGAACAGCATTGCTTCGAGTCTGGCACTCGTCGTTGCTCTGGCCGTGTTGTGCTTGCCGTCAGGCGCAGCCCTGGCTGCTGAAAGCGGGCAGGTTGTTTTTGAAGGCTCTCATGCCGCCAGCGACTTTTCGTGGCAAGAAGATGAGACTGGTGCGCGCTATCCCCAGTTGCTTGGGGCACGCACTATTCAAGAGCCTGGACTGCCGATGTTGCCGGCCCGTGAAATCCTTATTCTAGTGCCATTGAATACTGACGTGACGAAGGTGTGGGTCGAACCCATAAACACTCATCGAGATTTTTTGACTGCTGATTTGGCGATAGCGGCGGACTTGGCGGTCAGCACTGGCTCGTTTCTTAAAACACGCACCATGTCAGATGAGGGAACGACTTTCCCCATGTCTTGGGGACGATCAGGCGGCACGCATACTTGGCGTGGACATCGCCTCCTTGCGGTAACGATTTATCCGGTTCGACGTGTTACGGCCAATGGCCAATCGTTCTTGGAATACTTGGATGACTATGCTGTGAGGGCGGAATTCACACCTGCGAGTGATGCCGAAGATGTTGTGCACCGCGAACGTTTAGTATTCGGGGAAGCTCAAGCCAATGACCGCATATTACGTAAAATGGTCGTCAATCCGCAAGCAGTAGCATCTTATTCGCGACCTGATGGCATGATGGTCAAGTCCCAAGGTGGCGGTTTCTCACCGGCTGCTACGCCAACCTTGAGCGGCAGCGGAGTGGACTATCTGATCATTACCAATGAGGCGATGAAATCGACCTTTCAACAGTTGGCCGATTTCAAGACGGCTGCTGGAATGCCTACAGTCGTTATGACTCGGGAATTTATTGCGGCAAATAATCGCAACGGCGCAGACATACAGGAAACCATGAGAATGTTTGTGCGTGATGCTTATGCTTTATGGGGCATCAAGTACGTGTTGTTGGGTGGCGATTCGGATATTTTGCCGCCGCGTTATATCCAAAACTCTTTTTACCCAACCTCCGGCTTCACCAGCATTCCGTGTGATCTTTATTTTGGTTGCCTAGACGGAAATTGGAATGCCGATGGAGATGCTGATTATGGGCAACCATTCGACAATCCGGAACCGGGCGATTTGGTCGATTTTGCCGAAGAAGTGCAAGTTGGCCGCGCGACGGTCAGCACGGTGTCCGAAGCGGCTGTGTTTGTGAACAAAACCATGACCTATGAACTAACAGGGGCCAGTGCGACTTGGACGAAGCGCGCCTTGTTTGCATCGGAAGTGCTTTTCCCCTCCGACTATGACCCTGAAGGGTTTATCATTCTGGATGGCGCTCAATTTTCTAGCCAACAGGTGGATGATCTTATTACTCCATGCACAACCATGGAATACATGCGGATGTACGAAACTGATGTGCAAAACCCCTGGGATGCGTTGCTCACTCGGTCAGCATTGATCGATACGCTAAATGCTGGCCGGTATGGAATTTTTAACCAAATTGGACACGGTTACTATTTCAATATGTCGGTGGCTGACGCAAACTTCGTCACCACCGATGCCGATGCCTTAACAAATGGCGACCATGCTTTCGTTTTGTATGCGCTCAACTGCGCTTCAGCGGCATTTGATAATTCCTGTTTGATGGAACGGTTTTTGAAAAACCCGAATGGCGGATCGGTTATTTCCATCGGTTCGGCGCGCGCGGCTTTTCCAAACAACTCCAATAACTATCAGCAAAACTTCTTTGGCGAATTGTATTGCGGCACAGAACGGCGCGCGGGTGATTTGATGGCTATCAGTCGGTTGCCATTCATTGGCTTGACTGACGCCAACTATGTCGATCGTTGGACTTTTGAAAATTACACCATTATCGGTGACCCAACTTTACCGATTTGGACGGACTCTCCTCAGCCTATCGCGGTCGCGGGTGTTGTTAGTATCAATCCAGGTGCTCAGTCGCTGGTTTACGTGGTTACCTCTGGCGGTTTACCTGTGGAAAACGCGGTTGTTTGCCTAAGCAAAGACGGCGAAGACTACGTTTATGGAATGACCGACACCACGGGAGAAGTCACCGTTGATTTCCTTCCGGTAAGTCCTGGTAATGCGGTCATGACTATCACGGGAAAGAACATTGTACACACTACGGTCAACGTTCCTGTGGTCGCGGCATCAAGTTATCTGGCAGTCAATACGATGCCCTTTGCTGATGATGGTACTGATGCCAGTGTTGGTAATGCCAACGGTGTTGCAGATAGTGGAGAAACTTTGGCGCTTTCGCCGATTTTCCAGGAAACTGGAGGCTCAGCGGAAACAGGCTTGTCCGCCGTTTTGACTTGCGACAATCCAGATGTGACGGTGGTCAATGGCAATGCATTGGTCGACAACGTGACAGCTGCAGGTTTTACGTCGGTGCAAACCCCATTTCTGGTGACTTTGGGGGCCGATATCCCCGACGGCACTAAAGTAACATTCGATATCACATTGACTGGAGCAGGTGGTAGCTATGAGACCAAGTGGGATGTGATCGCAGCCGCGCCCGAACCCGAAATCGTAGCGATGTCATGGGATGACAGTGTCTACGGTAATGGCGATGGCTTTTTGTCTGACGGTGAGCGAGTCGTGGTGAGTGCAGACCTGAAAAACTTTGGCAACGGTCTTCTGGACATTGCCTCAGCGGTATTGCGTACCCCTAACTCGAACGTGACAATTTTTGACAGCACGGCAACCTGGACCAATGTGGCCCTGTTAGAAGAACAAAGCGCTAGCGCAACCTTCTCGGTTGCCGTTGTGCAATTGAGTAAAGCGGCGCGGGCCTGGTTGTTGTTGACCGACAGTTACGGACGAACGACCCAGCACATTTTTACCTTACCGCGGCCGATTGCACCGCTGGATATTGTGGCTGATACGAGCCTCGGCGCCGACGTCATTGCTCTCAGTTGGACACCATCGACCAGCAGCGATGTTTATGGTTACAACGTGATGCGGAGTTTGAATCTGGGTGGACCTTATGTTCGGGTAAATGAAGATGTGATTTCGAACGTTTCGTACTTTAGGGATGAGAATCTCGGCTTGCTGACTCAGTATTACTACCAAGTGGCCGCTGTTGATTCATCTCGGATGGCTTCTGACCCTTCGGTTACCATCATCCAGTCGACAGCACCGGCCGAGCGTGAGGGTTTTCCAGTGGCGTTTGCGGATGAGACAAGTAGTCATTCAGTCGTTGGAGATGTCGATGGAGATGGTGATAAAGAGATCGTGGTCGCCAGTGGACAAGTTTATGTCTGGCATCATGACGGCCTGGAATTGTTGGACGGCGACGGTGACTCGCAGACTCTGGGTAATTTTACAGATTTTGCTGTTGGCACTTTGTTGCAGCCGGCTGCTTTAGCTCTTGCTAATTTGGATGGTGTTGCCGGAGCAGAGATTATTGTCTCAGAACGTGCTCCTAACACAATGATCCACGTCTTTCGCAAGGATGGCACTGAATTACCAGGGTGGCCTAAGTCAACTGGTGGGCTTTCTGGTACTGACTGGAATTGGGCTGCGCCGGCGGTTGGTGATATCGATGGTGATGGTGAAGATGAAATCGTCGTCAACACTTTGAATGGCCGAGTTTGGGCTTGGAACGCTGATGGCAGCGAAGTCTTCGATGGGGATTCAAACCCAGCAACAGATGGCGTGTTGTATTCCCGTGCCGGAGCTGAATATGAATGGAGCCGGAGCGGACCTGCCTTGTACGACTTGGATGGAGACGGCGCGGATGACAT
>JBLIOK010000163.1:0-6269 GCA_047639735.1 Candidatus Krumholzibacteriia bacterium
TGGCGGCGAGGTGTTCAATCGATCTTACCAAGTCCTCAAACCTGGTGGCTTCATCGCATCGCTCACGCAACTAGTCTCACAAGAAAAGTTGGACGAGTTCGGTATCCGAGGCGAGTTCGTTTTCTCACCAGATGATGGAAAGATCCTCGCCCAGATGGCCACGCAAATGGAAGCTGGTGTGATCAAGACACACATCTTCAACGTTTTTCCACTGAGCCAGACGCTCGATGCTATAGCTCTCGGCGAAGAGGGACACACGAGAGGGAAAATCGTTAGCCAGGTGCGATGAAAAACGCTTGTGATGCGATTGCTTGCAGAGCTAACAATGCCTGAAAACCCAGACTATGGGTTTTAAAATTGAGCGAGGAACGCAAAATGAAGAAGAAACCATTGACCACCTCAGCCGGAATGCCGGTCAGCGATGATGAAAACAGCCTAAGTTTCGGCGAAAGAGGACTGCGGGCCCTTCAAGATCATCACCTTCTTGATAAACTGGCTCATTTCAACCGTGAGTGAATTCCGGAGCGTGTCGTTCACGCCCGCGGTTCAGGGGCCTATGGTGTATTCACCTTGTCTAAGAGCTTGAAGGACTATTCGGTCGCAAATTTCATACAAAACGAAGGCGACCAGACGGCAACCTTCACACGCTTTAGCACAGTAGGTGGCGAGCAAGGGTCTTCGGATATGGTGCGAGACCCCCGAGGGTTCTCAACCAAGTTCTATACGAAAGAAGGCAACTATGATGTCGTCGGCAACAACACGCCGGTTTTCTTTTTAAGAGATCCCATCAAGTTCCCGGACTTCATCCACACTCAAAAGAGATGCCCGGTTCGTAACATCAATGACCCAGATGCTGTCTGGGACTTTTGGGCGCAGAACCCACAATCGTTGCATCAAGTGACCATACTCATGAGCGATCGCGGAATCCCACAGTCCTATCGGCATATGAACGGGTATGGTTCGCACACCTTTTCCATGTGGAATGCGGGGGGCGAAAGATTCTGGTTCAAGTGGCATTTCAAAACAAACCAAGGCAACAAGACCTTAACCAATGCAGCGGTCGCGAAAATTGCCGGTGAAGAGCCTCAGTTTGCCCAAGCGGATTTGCATGATAAAATTGAAGATGGTGATTTCCCTTCGTGGACCGTAAAAGTCCAGATCATGCCCGCAGCGGATGCCGAAAAATATTTGTGGGCCTTTGATTTGACGAAAGTTTGGCCGCACACTGATTACCCGCTCGTTGAAGTTGGGCAATTGGAGCTCAATCGCAACGTTGACAACTATTTCGCCGAGGTGGAGCAGAGTGCTTTCTCGCCCTCGAACTTTGTTCCAGGCATCGGGGCTAGTCCTGACAAGATGTTGCAAGCCAGACTATTTGCGTATCCAGACGCGCAGAGGTATCGTTTAAGTGCAAATTACAACAGCTTGGATGTGAACAAACCGCGCGGCACTGAGGCCGAAAACTATCAGCGTGGTGGCCAAATGTGTCCGTATGCTCAAAAATCTAAGAAGAATTTTGGGACCTATGACAATCAGGCCTTTGACGGTGGCGATCATCCAACTGCCGATCCGAGCGTTAAGGAACCTCCTTTGCGTTTGTCTGCCGAAGCCATGGATCGGTTTGATCATAGCGATGGCAAAGATGACTACAGCCAGGCGGGAGAGTTGTTCAACATCATGAGCGATGAGCAGAAGCAAGAGCTGGTGAGTAATATCGCGGCATCACTAGGTGGAGCACGCGAAGATATTCAGGCGAGAATGATTCCACACTTTGAAAAGGCCGATTCCGAATACGGTCGCATGGTCAAGGACGCTCTCCAAAAGTGAGAGCATAAGAAAGGACAGAATGATGGATATCAACATTGGCATCGATGAAAAGGCGAGAAAAGATACGGTCGAGGGATTGTCGAGGCTTTTAGCTGACACCTATTCGCTCTATTTGAAGACTCACAACTTTCATTGGAACGTGACCGGCCCGATGTTCCAAACGTTGCACCTGATGTTTGAGACACACTACGATGAAATGGCCATTGCGGTTGACGACATCGCTGAGCGCATTCGTTCATTGGGCGAATTTGCTCCGGGTTCGTATTCGCGCTACGCCGAATTGACAGAAGTCAAAGAGGAGAACGGTGTGCCCAAGGCGGAAGACATGATCAAGCAACTGGTGGCTGACCACGAAACTGTCATCCGTACAGCTCGCAGCATTTTTCCGATTGCTGAAGCTTCTAGCGATGAGTCAACCGCAGATTTGTTGACCCAACGCATGCAAATTCATGAGAAAACGGCTTGGATGTTGCGCAGTTTGATGGCGAGTTAGTCTCTTAGTATAATTTAACAACTGGAATAAGGGCGCCATCCGGCACCGTTAGCGGGATTAAGCTTACCGAGATGTCGGTAAGCTTTTTCCTTTTGAAACATATCCCTGTGATTTTCGAATAGAAACAATATCAGAGTCTGGGGATGCGGCCGAGGAAATCGTATTTTAGTAACGAAATCTCAGCAAGACCCAAAGCGACTCAGTCATTCCACTAAGACGAGGAGTTGCGATGAAAATATTTATCACTGCGTTTGCCCTTATACTCTGTCCCGTTTTTTGCTCCGCCTCAGACAGCAGCGTTCCGCGCACCATGAATAGCGACGGCCCCTCCATGGGCGTTGAGTCAATGGAACTGACCGAGCTTTGGCGGGTGGGCGGCGAAGATAGTGATTTGATCTTCGGCCGCATCGCTGACGTTCTGCGACACCCAGACGGGCACATCTATGTCCTGGATAATCAGCTGTGTGAGGTCACTGTCATCTCACCAGACGGCGAATTTGTCCGAACCCTTAGCCGCAAAGGCGATGGACCTGGTGAATTGCGTCAACCGACGTCCTTGGCCTTCTTGTCAGACGACGTGCTGGCAATTGGCATGGGGTTCCCTGGTAAGATTGTTTCCCTAAACTTAGATGGAACTCCACGGCCATCGATTTATCCTATTGGCGAACCAGCTGAAGGGAAAATTGGCGTGATGATGAGTTCAAAATTCCGAGATGGTTACCTTGTTTCCAGCGGTGGACGTGTCGTTTTTGGGGACCAGCATGTAAAAAGCCATACCGATCGTTTTCTAACTGTCGGTGCCGGCGACTTAACCGAGTTCCATCGTATTCTCGAAGCAACCACTCCGGTTGACCCCAGTGGTCAGCATTATACTGAAGCCGACAATTATTATATAGATGCGCAATGGGCTTTGGGTGCCAGTGGGAAAATCTACGCGCCGATGACGAGAGATACCTATGAAGTTTCGGTATTCAACGTGGCAGGCAACCTTTTGCGGACATTCGGCCGTCAATACAATCAGCGCATACGGACCCAAGATGAAAAAGATGACGTTGGGCCGATCATTAACGTAAACGGCGGACCACCGACCAATGACTGGAATATCGAGGACAAGGATGCGTGCATTGCGCGTATCCAATACAACGATGACGACGATACAGTCTGGGTGTTGACCCCCCATGGCGACAATGAAACTGGCAGCATACTGGAAACCTGGGATGTTTTCAGTACTGATGGTCAGTATCTCAAACAGGTGCAGATTCTGCTCGGTGATGAGATAGAAGATGGGGACGCGCATTTGATGGGGGGAAATGTGATGGTGGTTGTGAGAGGCACCGGCAGCTCGCAAACCGCCGATAGTGGAGACGGGGCAGAGGAAGAGGACGAGACGGAAGTTGAGCCCCTGGAAATCATCTGCTATCGGGTCGGACAGACCTCGGGAATAGCATCTAAGTAGCAATGTGATGATCGAGTAAAAGGTTCTCGGTGCAATTAAGATCGTCATCAGGTACACTGGTCCCTTCCCAATAACCGAATTTGGAAGGACCACCTGATGGCTGATCTCAGCGTTGAAGTAGACGGACTCAAACTCCCCAATCCTTTTGTCATTGGCTCGGGGCCTCCAGGCACCAATACCAATGTTATCAACAAGGCGTTCGACGAGAACTGGGGCGCCGTAATCTGCAAAACAGTCAGCTTGGATGCGTCCAAGGTGATCAACGTTGCGCCGCGCTATGCTCGCCTGCGCGCCGCCGAAACCAACGAAGTCATGGGTTGGCAAAACATCGAGTTGATTTCCGACCGCAAGTTTTCGGTGTGGGAAACAGAATTCAAAAAGATCAAAGACAAGTATCCCGACCGCATCTTGATCGCTTCGATTATGGAAGAATACAGTAAAGATGCCTGGATCGAAATCGTCGAACGTTGCCAAGACGCTGGCGTCGATGCTTTCGAACTGAATTTTTCTTGCCCACACGGCATGCCTGAACGCCGCATGGGTTCGGCTATGGGGCAAGACTCTGAGCTGCTCGAAGAAGTGTGTGGCTGGGTTAAAGGCGCCTCAAAAATTCCCTTCTGGTCCAAAATGACGCCCAACATCACCGACATCGTGGAGCCCGCACGCGCTTCTTTGCGTGGTGGAGCAAACGGTATCTCGGCGATCAATACGATCTTGAGTGTGATGGGAGTTAATCTCGACACCTTGCGGCCGCGCCCCACAGTGGAAGGCTATTCCGTACCTGGCGGTTACTCGTGCAAAGCGGTGCGCCCTATTGCATTGCGGATGGTCATGGAGTTGGCGACGATGATGTACGGCAATGGCGAGACCGAAGGGGAGTTTCCCAATTGTTCGCTCTCTGGCATCGGCGGGGTGGAGACAGGGAAAGAAGCGGCCGAGTTTATCTTGATGGGCGCATCAACGGTCCAGGTTTGCACCGGCGTGATGATCCATGGCTATAAAATGGTGGCGCAAATGTGCGAAGATTTGTCGGCCTTTATGGACCAGCATGGCTTCAAGACCATTGAAGAATTCCGTGGGCATTCGTTGCAGTACTTCACGACGCACTCGGATTTGGTGAGTCGGCAAGCCGCAGCCAAGGCAGCGAAGAAGGCGGCTAAGGAAGGCATGGTCACCGAAGACACGGCTTGGGAAGGCGACAAGTTTGTCGAGCAATCCAACAAGCTGGTTTCGGAAGACTGATCTGGATCTAGTGTGTTGTTTTTCGTTTTAGCAACTGCCCGCGACCAATGGTGCCCACAAATTTGCCGTCGCGGGCTTGGACTTCGCCGCGCACGGTGACGACGGCGGCGCGTCCTTGTAGTTCGCGGCCTTCGAAGGCGTTGTAGTCCACTTTTGAGTAGCTCGTCGCCAAACTCAAAGTGTGTTTACAGTCAGGGTCGTAGATAACCAGATCAGCATCAGCGCCCACCGTGATCGAACCCTTCTTCGGATACAATCCAAACAATTGAGCAGCCTTGGTGGAGCACGCATTGACCATGGTCTGCAAATCGATGCGTCCGGCACACACGCCGTAGGTATGGATCAGATCGACCCGTTCCTGGACCGAGGGGATGCCGTTGGGGACGATGGTGAAATCGTCGCGTCCCGCCTCTTTTTGGCCCTTAAAGTCGAAGGGCGCGTGGTCGGTGCCGATGGTCGAGATAATGCCGGCTTTTAGGGCTGCCCACAACACATCCTGATTGCTTTTTTCGCGCAATGGCGGCGACATGAGGTACTTGGCGCCTTCGAAATCAGGCAACTGAGCATATGTTTCATCGAGCACCAAATGCGGAGCAACGGCCTCCACCCAGATGTTCACTCCGCGCAGTTGGGCAGCTACTGCGGCTTCGACGGCGGCCGTACAAGAGGTGTGGACGATGTAGATGTGGGCGCCAGTCAACTCGGCAAACGTAGACAGGTGGTGTACGCCGTCGGCTTCTACAGTCACCGGACGCGAACGCTCGTGCCACTCGGTGCTGGTTTTTCCTTCGGCGATAAATTTCTTCTGCATAGCGTCGATAGCGTCAGCGTTCTCGCAATGTGCCGTGGTGATCACGCCCATTTTTTTGGCCATTTTGAGCATGGCGAACAGATCGTTGTCACCCAGATCAAAGGCACCTTTGTAGGCCAGGAAGACTTTGAACGAAGCGATGCCGTGCTCGGTAACAATTTCGTGGAATTGTTTTTGGGCCAGCTCATCAAACCGGACGACCGACATGTGGAAGGTGTAATCCACCGCGGCCAAGGCTTTGGCCTTGTTGTTCCATTCGTGAAAAGCAGCCAGGGGTTCGTCTGTCGGACCAGGGCAAATCATTTCGATCAAGGTCGTTGTGCCGCCGACCAGGGCTGCCTTTGAGGCCGACTCGTAGTCGTCTTTGGCAAAAGCGCCCATGAATGGCAAATGGATGTGAACGTGAGGGTCGATGAAACCGGGAAACACATATTTGCCAG
>JBLIOK010000164.1:0-6259 GCA_047639735.1 Candidatus Krumholzibacteriia bacterium
TTATGTGGCCCACCGCGATGGTGTTGTCGTCTATGACATGACTTCGATGGCGAAGCTCAATGAACTGACCGTACCGGGCGTCGTCGATGGTATCGCTCTTGGCGGCAAGACACTCTATGCAGAAGGCAGCGGTGTCTTCATGTTCGATGTGACGGACCCCAGCCTGGCCCTCATGGTCGGCAATTTGGCTTACATCGCTGACCGGTCGGATCATCTGATGGTGGTTGGTGATTGCGTTTACACCCACCAATATATTTCGGGAGACAGTGGTCGTGTCAACATCGCAGCCACCTATTGCAGCGAGGATGGACCCGGCGGTGGTGATACCGTAGTCATTGATATCAAACCTGGAAGCGATATCAATCCGATCAATTGCCACAGCAAGCAGGGCGTGATTCCAGTAGCGATTTTGACAACCGACGGTTTTGATGCCCTTTCGGTGGATCATGCAACCGTTCGATTTGGTAACGGCGAAGCCCGTGAAGCCCACACTAAGAAACGCGGGGGCCAAGGTCGCGGCCGTAATGGTGGCCATGACAACGGTGGCGAAATTATCAAACGCCATGTTGAAGATGTTGATGGCGATGGCGACATGGATTTGGTGTTTCACTTTCGCAAAGAAGCCGCCGAAATTGCCTGTGGTGATACCGAAGCATGGCTGACTGGAGAGACTTTTGATGGCGTGAGTTTTCGTGCGTCAGATGTTGTCACAACCGGCCGTGGTAATGGTGGTGGCAAAGGGAATAATAAGAGCCAAGAGTTCGACGCTCCGGCGATAGCATCCGAGCCTTTGTTATCAATGGCGCCGAATCCCTTTAATCCTGCGACAACAATTTTCTTTAGTCTGCCAGAGTCCCAACAACTGCGTATCGAAGTGTATGCGATTTCGGGCCGTCGGGTTGCGGTGTTAGCCGAAGGCGTTTATCCCGCCGGACCAAGTCAAATTGTTTGGCAAGGATCGGACGACAGCGGGCGTAACGTTGCCAGCGGCGTTTATTTTGTGCGGATGACGGGACGAGGCGTTGAGTTGAGTCAACGAGCGGTTCTGCTGAAGTAGCCGGGCGCGATCAGTCGGAGCGAAACGATTCGACGTTGATATCGCGCAGGACATTGGCAACTTCAAATTCTCGGCTCAAAAGCAATCGTTCGGCCATATCGAGCAGCTTCTCTAACTGAGATTCGCTGCTCGATATGGCCGAAATCGCGAGAAAGACGCGCTGGTGAAGGTCGGCAGGCCCCACCTGGGCCACCGCCAGATCTTGATTCTTCAATTTTTGCACCAATGCACGCAAGGGGCCACGACGCTCTTTTAACGAATGAGCGTAAGGCAGAACCAAATCAGCAATCAGGGTGCCGGTGAAGACGCGGACGTCATCCAAGTGTTGACCTTTCGGTTGCATTCGCTGACAAATCAGCCCATCCTATGGCGCTATGGACACTTCTAGATTTCTAAAACGCCTTTGGCTATTTCTGATCCGCCTGCAGCGCGAGATCGGCCACGACGACTGCATGGGCATGGCGGCGCAAATCGCATATTACACCATGCTGGGATTGTTTCCTTTTCTCATTTTCTTGATGAGTTTATTGAGCACTTTTCCATTGGGCGAGTCTCTGCAGCCCCTGATGCTTGAAGAACTTGAATTACAGATGCCCGCCGAAGCTGCAAGTTATGTGACCGACACGGTTTTGAATATACTACCGGGCAGCAGTTTGGGTGCCTTGAGTTTGGGTTTGTTGGCTTCTTTGTGGGGGGCGTCGATGGCGATCGGGGCTTTGATCACCACGATCAATCGAGCCTATAATATCCGGCCGCAACGCAACATGGTGGTGCAAAAACTTTATGCGATTGCGCTGACTCTTGTGCTCTCTGGACTGTGGTTGATGTCGTTGACGATTGTGTTGGTGGGTCCGGGTATTACGCAGGAAATTTTTGAGTACTTAGGCATTGCTAGTGAAACCAACACGTTTTGGACCAGCATCCGTTTGCCGATGGCCCTTGTCCTGAACATCATGGCCTTGTCGATTTTGTATTACATCGCCCCTGAAGCCAAACAAAAGTTCCGTTGGATTCTCCCTGGCGCCTTTACTTCGGCTTTGCTTTGGGTGGCCGCTTCGTCCGCCTTCCGTATCTTCCTGCGAAACTTTGGGACCTACAATACGACCTATGGCTCGTTGGCCGCGGTTGTGATTTTGCTCGTGTGGTTGTGGATTTCCGGCTTTGTGTTTTTGCTTGGGGCCGAAATCAATTCATTGATGAAGCGACAACAACATGAAGATGAAGTTCGACCTTTCCGCCGACACTATTGATCCTCCCGGCTTTTTTTGGTATTGTCAGACATTGGATCGCGGGACAAGGGCCGGTGGCTGCTTGGGTCTGCTCTGTTGCCATCAGCCGGGAGAACGCGTTGCACCGAAGGTTACTCAACTTGGTGTTTATAATGGTGTTAGTGCTTTGCACGACGCTATTTAAGCCTGCCCAGGCTATCCAGGTTGATCCGGCCTTGCAGGCGATAATGAGCAGCAAGAATTCCGCAGAACCACTCCCCGTCCTCTTGATTTTTGATCAGTCCAATCGCCTAGATAGTGACTTCCTGACCACTTTGGATTCCATGATGCCAGAAGCGCGCCGCAAAGCAGCGCTGGCTCGTTTGCGTTGGCAAGCCACAGATAAGCAATCTGGGGTCACCGCATTTTTGAATGAAGCTTTGCAAAATAGAGACAAAAGCGGGGCGTTTCTTGAAAATGTGAAGCATTTGTATTTGGCCAATGCCATCACTTTCAGTGCCTCGGCCGAACTTGTGACCAAGTTGGCAACGCGCCCTGAATTTGCCACCCTTTTTTACGACAAAACCTACGATATGGCTACGGCTACTGAAATGGGGGTGCGCGCAGCGCCGGCACCCAAGTCGGTCGCCGCGGTGGACACCGTATGGAGCACAAAATACATTCGCGCGGACAAAGTGTGGCGCGAACTTGGCTTTACTGGCACCGGTATCGTGGTCGCCTTAATCGATAGTGGCGTGTGGTTGAGTCATCCCGATTTGGAAAATCGGCTGTGGATCAACGCCCGTGAAATCCCCAACAATAATCTCGACGACGATGGCAACGGATTCGTTGATGATATCCATGGTTGGGACTTTGGCGACAATGACCAAGACCCAAATGATGACAGCGCTAGCCCCGGACACGGCACCCATACCGGAGGCACTGTTGTTGGCGATGGCAGTGGCGGCACGTCAACCGGCACTGCACCAGGTGCCCAACTGATGCCTTTGAAAGTATGGCGGGCCGATGGCACCGGCGCCACCATGGGAGCAATCTGGGCATCGCATCAATACGCAGTAGAAAATGGCGCTCGCGTGATCAGCATGTCGATCGGATTCCCGGGCCCCATGCCCATGGTCTTTCGGCAGACCGAACGCAATAACACCACCAACATCCGCGATGCAGGTGTCACCATCATCGCTTCTTCGGGCAACGACCGCGGTGTCTATGCGCCGCCAAATGAATTGAGCCTCACCGCCCGTGTTCCAGCACCGTGGCGGCGACCGGGAGTATTGCCAAGCAGCACCGGTGGAGTGATTTCCGTGGGGGCCACGGCGTTTATCAGTGACGAAATCTGGGGCAGCAGTTCGCGGGGGCCGGCCACTTGGGGTGACGTTGAGCCGTGGTCCGACTGGCCGTTGGAGCCTGGCCCAGGATTGATCAAACCTGACATTGCTGCTCCCGGTTTGCGGGTCAACTCCACGGTCGTTGGTGGTGGCTACAGCGGGAATAGCTGGAGTGGCACTTCGATGGCCTGCCCACATGTGGCTGGCGTTGCGGCATTGATGCTCGAGAAAAACCCCACCCTTTCGCCGGCTGGTGTAGATTCTTTGATGGAACTCAACGCGATTGATTTGGGTGATCCGGGTAAAGACGTCGTGTTTGGTGCTGGCCGGCTCGACGCGTTCGCCATCGTCAGTGCGGTTCCCCTTTCCGAGTTCCCTGATCTTGTTTGGTCGACTTTCTTGCCGGATCCCGACGGCGACCTGGTGCTTGATCAAGGCGAAGAATCTGTCGTTCAATTTGTGCTGCGCAACGTGAGCCAATTTGTGAGCGCGAATGAAGTGCTTGCAACCATGACGATCGTCGAAAACCCGTATGTGAGTGTCGTGGATGGAACCAGTATCTACCAGAACCTCGGGCCAGGCCAATATGGCACTAACGAAGGCGACGTTTTTCGAATCGCTGTAGCGGCCGATGCGCCCCACGGATATGAATTCAAAATGTTAGTCTCCCTAGCCGTCGACGGAATGTTGTTGAATACTTTTGACGTCGATTGGGAAGTGGGGTTGCCCGAATGGCGAACTCTCAACCGAGGCGGAATCTACCTCACGGTGACCGACCAAGGCATGCTCGGCTATATGGCTCAGGATCAATTCGATGGCGTGGGCTTGGGATACCAGTCCGGCGAAAGTGACCTCTTTGTCGGCTCGTTTTGGGCCGGCACTGACCTGTCATACATTTGCAATCGAGACTACGATGGCTTGGGCTCCGAAAACTTTGAATGGATGGTTTCTGCGGCCGACCCTCTCGGGCGTGTGCGGGACCTGGGGGAACTTGGAGTTCGCCAATCATACCGATCATTTTTTACCGACCAAGGCCACGCTAGCCCCCGCCAACTCTTAGTCGAGCAGAACGCGACGACTTATGCAGCGCCGGAAAACGATCAGTTTGTGATCTTGGAATATATTCTGGCCAACAAGGGTCCAGATGACTTGGTGAATCTCTATAACGGAGTCTTTTGCGATTTCGACTTGGGGAACTCCAACGCCAATCTGGGTGGCACTGACGTGGGACGAAACCTCGCCTATATCTATGAAGAGGGTGGTCGTTATGTGGGCGTTGCCAAACTCGGTGAACCCAATACCTCGCAAAATTTGACCTTGATCAACAACCCCATTTATGTTTTTCCAACCAGCTCGATTTCCGATGGCATCAAGATGAAACACTTGCGCGGGTTGGTCAGTTCACCTGCTGCCACGACGCCCGATGATTGGTCAGCGTTGGCCTCTTCGGTCATGGATTTACCCGCCTACGTCGGTCGCGATACGGTGGCCTACGCTTTGGTCGTCGGCAGTGGCCTGGCGGAAATCGAGGCTGCTGTGGATGCTGCCAATACCTTGTATTTGCAACAAATTGAACCCGATACCGATACGCCCCCTCTCGCCTATCGCCTGGAGCAAAACCGGCCCAACCCATTCAATCCCATCACGGAAATCACCTACGTGGTTCCCGTTGATGGCCACGTCGAGTTGACGGTTTACGATTTGGCTGGACGGCGCGTTAAAGAGTTGGTGGCCGAAAGCATGTCGGCGGGAAAAAACGTCGCGACCTGGGATGGCCGCGACGATTCTGGACTTCAAGTGCCCAGCGGTTTGTATTTCTACAAGTACGTGACGAGCGGCAAAACCGTCTCGCGCAAAATGACGCTGCTTAAATAGCGTCTCCCAATCCGCTATTCCATTTCCATCACGAGATAACGAAGTCTTCCGTTACGTTCCAGGTGGAATACGACAGGGTCACCAAAGGTCGTTTCTTTGACCATCTTTTTTAAGGAACGCAGGCCTTTGACCGACACACCGTTCATCTTGTAAATGATATCACCGGGCATGAATTTTTCGCCCAGCAAATTGACATCCGCAGCCAAAGCGGCAACGATCACGCCCTCAGCCGAACGGGGCTGCGATGGCAACATGACCGATGTTTTCTTGTCCAAGTCCAAAGCCAAGATGCCTATCTTGTGCACCATGTTACGTTCGGTGCTGATCATGTCGTAAAAGCGATAGTCCGGTTCGATCCGTTCGACCACTTCGACCGAAATTGTCGATGTGCTAGAGCCGCGCGCGACCTCCAAATCGATTTTACTGCCGATGGCTTTGCCATAGAGATTAACTTCGAATTGGCGCGCATTTTCCATCTGTTTCCCATCGATCGAAAGCACCACATCGCCAATTTGCAGGCGAGCTTTGTCTGCCGGGCCTTCTGGGTAAACGTCGCCAATAATGACTCCCCAGTCGACGCTTAAGCCAAGGGCTTTGCTGATCCATGGGTTAACGGTTTGTGGGTGCACTCCGATGACGCCGCGTTTGACCCGCCCAGTGGCGCGAATCTGGTTGAAGACATTCTTGACGATGTTGCTAGGGGCGCTGAAGCTGAGGCCTTCACTGCCGCCACCTTGCGTCATGATCAAGGTATTGATGCCGACGACTTCGCC
>JBLIOK010000165.1:0-6215 GCA_047639735.1 Candidatus Krumholzibacteriia bacterium
AAATTGATAAGCGCGACGACCGGCAATGAAAATGCGAACCCAACAAACAAGGCCACCACGGGGTCCATACCTTTTTCGCCTTGGGTTAGCCGTGTATTACCCAGCCAGTAAAAGGCCCAAATGATAGTGCTGCCCAAAGCCAGCGCAATACCCAAGGGGCTTGCCATGGTAAATCCGGTGAGTTTGCCGCCGGTTGAAATCACCACCACACCGAAATAACAGATTAACCCGCCCACGATGTCGCGTTTTGTCAGACGTTGCCCAAGCAACGGGACCGAGAGCAAGCCAAGGGTGAGCGCCCAGGTGTAATTAAGAGGTTGGGCAATTTGGGCCGGAAGCAGCGAATACGCTTTGAGAAGAATGAGATAATAGGCTACTGGGTTGATCAAGCCAAGCAGGGCCGCGTCGCGAAGTTGTCGCAGACTGGTCTTTCGAAATTTTTTCCAGCGGCCGCCAAAAACCAGGACCAAGCCTACCGCGAGCAATGAAAAAACATTGGCCAAAAACAGCAACTGAAACTGGTCCAGATGCCGAAGGGCGATCTTAAAAGCCGTGGCCACCGTTGACCAGGCAAAGACGGCGAGCAGGGCGCAGATAGTGGCGCGTTTGTTCATGACCTTAGATTCGGTTGAAGCCAGCTCTTATCGGCGGATTTGAATAATACAAAGCCATGGCAATAAAGTACACGCGTGAAACCAGGCACGATGCGATCCCCCAACCACCGTGCCTGGTGCGTTCGCGCCACCGATGTAGGGGCTGCTACCTAACCATTCGAAATTAGTGGTCAGGTAGAGACAAAGTATTTTAGAAATTTAGATTTTATGGAACCACTCTATTCAACGGCAATAGGATATCCCGCAGCCTCCCAAGCCAACATCCCACCCCGCAAGCTGAAGACTCTTTCGTAACCCATGTCCTGCATGATTTGCACAGCTAACTGACTGCGCCTGCCCATCCGGCTCACGAAAACAACGCCCGTACTTTTGGGCAAGTCACGCCCCTTCACAGCCAACTGGCGCAACGGCACACTTCGCGCTGTCTCAATGTGCCAGTTGCGAAATTCGCCCACCTCGCCAACGTCGATCACCGTCACCGGATCTTCTTCGTCGTGAATCAAATACTTCACCTCGCTCGGAGTCAGTTCGTGCACTTCGTGGGTCGGCATCTCGGCGAAGTTTTGCAATTCAATAGCATGGTCATCTTTGGGCAGCGCCTGGCACTCGCCAAACACGCGCACCGGGCATTGGTAAATGCAAATTCCTGGCTGCAAAACTTTGTGAAACAGGTGGCTGATCGCATTCACTTCGTTGAGGATATTTTTGGGACCCAATTTGGCGGTAAAGCCATAGAGCGCAATCATCCGCAAAACCTCGGGCCGCACGCCTTCCATAAAAACGTCACCGCCGCGTTCGCGGTAACGCCGCACCGTCGCTTCGAGCATGTGAATGCCGCTCACGTCGCAAACGTCAACCATGTGCATGCGCAGCAGCAAGTAGATCTGGCCAGGATGATCTTCTTGGTTCTTGCGCAGAGCCTCTTCGATGTGGTGCACGGCGCCGAAGTACAACGAGCCTTCAATTTCCATCACACCCAATTGTGGGCACACGGCCGCGTCGCCCACCTTGACTAAATAATGGAAGCCTTCGTCGGGCACGACTGCATACACGCCTGGCGTTGAAGTCTTGATCAAATAGCGCGCGAAGCTAACCAGCATGCCAGCCAAAACCGCGAACTCCAGAGGCAATAGAATGGTGGCGGCAAACGTGGAGCTGATAATCCAGGTGTCGCCTCGACTGCTGCGCAAAATGAGGCGGATTTGATTGACATCGACCATGCCCCAGGCCGTGACGAGCAGAACCCCCGCCAATGCGGCCCGTGGCAAATAGACCGCCAGAGGGGCAAAAACCATCATGAACAACAGCACCCACAAACCGGAGAAGACGCTCGCCAATGGCGACCGCGCGCCGGCGTTGAAGTTTATCGCCGTGCGAGTAAAAGAACCGCTAACGGCGTATCCGGAAAAGAATCCGGTGAAAATACTGGCCAAGCCTTGGCCTACGAATTCTTGATTGCTGTCGAGGCGTTGGCCGGTTTCGCTAGCAACACTGCGGGCGATAGACATCGCTTCAACCAAGCCGATCGCCGCAACGGCCAAGGCGCCAGGTGTGAGTTTCCAGATCAAGGCGAAGTCCAGGAGGCGCATTTTTGTCAACGGCGGCAAGGTGCGCGGGATGGCGCCAAGCACCACCACGCCATGGTCCGCCATCGCAAAGACGCCGGTTGCCACCGAGGCTGCCACCATAGCGATCAAGGCAGCCGGAAGTTGCGGGCGATAGCGTTTGATCAGCGCCATGACCACGATCACGCCAATGCCGACCAACAAACTGAGCAAATGCACATCGAAAATTTTGGCAGCAATATTTTGAATCGTTTCGCCCACTGCTGGCGAACTAGAGATGTCCAATCGCAGCAAGTGCCGCAGTTGGTTCACACTGATCAATACGCCCGCGCCAGCGGTAAAACCAACGATGACACTGTCGGCGACAAAGTTCACCAATACGCCCATGTGCAACAAACCCATGGCCAAGCGGAAGACACCGACGATGATCGCCATGTAGCCGGCGGCGATAAAGAAATCGGGCGAGCCTGGCGGCGCGACGGTGAGCAAGGAAGCGAGCACCAACAGACTGGCGGCATTGGTGGGGCCAGTGTGCAGGTGTTTCGAAGACCCCCATAAAGCGCCAATGATGGCCGCGATGATGGCCGAATAGAGGCCCATTTGCGGAGGCAGTTCAGCGATCATGGCATAGGCAATCGCCTGTGGCATCATGACCACCGCGACGGTCAGTCCGGCAATCAAATCGGGGCGTATCCAATCGCGCTTGTAACCGCGCAACGCCCACATTGGTCGCGTGAGGTAGAGCGGCTCGGTGCGCACACGATGCCAAAGAGATGCCGGGTTGAAACTCACTTCAGGCGGTGCTCTGTGTTGATGACCCGACGTGTTCCTGTTTCATAGCGCAAGACAAGCGAATGCGAAGTGGCGGTGCCGCCGTGAAAATCGATGCCGCGCAAAAGGCCACCGTCAGTGATTCCAGTCGCCGAGAAAAACACTTCGTCACCCGAAACCAAATCGTCGCGGGTAAGTATGCGCTTGAGGTCTACATTGCCTTCTTGGCAGGCCCTGAGTTCTGCTTCACTTTGTGGCGTGACGCGAGCCATGATTGCCCCACCGAGTGCCTTGACGGCACATGAAGCCATCAGGCCTTCAGCTGCCCCACCAATTCCCATCAAGGCGTCGACGGACACATTGGGGTCGGCTGCCATCATCGCGCCGCCAATATCGCCGCCGATGCGCAACAGCACGCGCGCCCCAGCCTGGCGCACCTCTTTGATCAGCTCTGCATGGCGCGGGCGATCAAGAATAAAAACAGCCAAGTCGCGGATGTCTTTTCCTTTGGCGCGCGCCACAGTGGCTAGTGTCCAGGCCGGTGGCGCGTCCAAAGCATCGGGCCCGATGGCGTCGGCGACGGTGCGGTCGACCACCAACTTTTGTAAATAGACCGCCGGTCCAGGCGACCAGAGTGTGCCTCGCGGCGCCAAGGCAGCTACCGACATCGAGCCGGGTCGCCCATCGGCCACCAAGGTTGCGCCGTCGATGGCGTTGATCTCCACGTCCATTTCCGGGCCGGTGCCTGAACCCACCGCGCAACCACTATCAAGAAGCGTGTTTTCGCCGACCCGTCCTTCTTCGCCGGAGACGATGTAGCCGCGCATCGGCAATTGGCGCAAAGCCGAGGTCACCGCGTTGTGCGCCGCTTCGTCCGCGGTGTGCCTTTGGTCCAGGCCAACCCAGCGCGCCGCGGCCAGCGCACCCTCTTCGGTAACGCGCACCAAGCCCAAACCCGGATGGTGGGGCGGTTCTCTTTTTTCAGAGGTATAATTGTTCGGTGAGTCTGACATAACACAGCCCGCAATCATTGTGGTGGTGAATCGTGCGTCATGATAGAGGCGATAGCCCATTGCCTCAAGGCCCGAAACCAGAGAAATTATACGGCGGCCACCAACCCGAGGGCAATTGATACCCAAGCGCCCTGCATTCTGGCATACTGTCAGCCTAAGATCATTTTAATGCCACGATACACCAACCGGCCCGTTAGTTAGAATTCGCCAAAGGAACAAGTCTTTGAATATTGTCCCCATTCATAAAATCCAAGGGCCCGGACTGTACTCTCCCCTCAAGGGAGAAAAAGTCTCCACCCGTGGCGTGGTCACAGGCACAACAAACAAAGGCTTCTTTATCCAGGACCCCGACGGTGACCTGAACGAAGACGTGTCTCACGGGCTTTTCGTTTTTGGCCGTCGCGACAAACCTCGCGCAGGCAGTCTGGTCGAAGTCTCCGGTAAAGTGTTCGATTTTCAAATGAACGAAGCTGACCGGCCCGTCACCCAACTGGTTGTCGAAAACATACAGGTTGTGGACCAGCACGGTCCCAAGATCACGCCAGTTTGGTTCACCTCTGACCTCTTGATGATGTCCTCCCCTGAATTGGCGCTCTTTTTAAATAACCTGGAGGGGATGTTGGTGGGGATTCCCGCAGGCGCAACCTTTGCCGCACCGAGCAATCAATTTGGCGACTACGTCGTTGTGCCGAAAGAGAGCGACCTTGTCCGCACTCAACAAGGCGGCGTGCTGATTGACAAAACGAGTCCCCTTCGCTGGTTGCCTGGTTTCCGAACTACAAATTTTGCGCAGGCCCCGCGCGTCAATGTTGGCGCCGAGTTGCTTGAGCCTTTGATCGGGCCTTTGAATTATCGGGCAGAATCGTTCCAAATAGCTGCTGTTGGCAAAATTCAGGTGCAGCAGGCCGAGGTGGAAGCGCGGACAACGGGGTTGGTTTGCAGCGATGCTCAAGTGACTGTCATGACTCTGAACGGTTTTAATCTCGACCCGCATATCGAAAACGCTGACCTGGTGAAAGACCCTCGGCGAGACATTGACGACGACGTTGGCGACAAACGCTTTGAAGCTCTTGGTCGCGCCATCGCCATCAACGCAAAAGGTCCCGCGATCGTGGCGTTGCAAGAAATCCAGGACAGCGATGGCGCCGAGATCACAGCCGTCGTCGAAGCCCAAAGAACCTACGCCCATCTGATTGAAGCCGTGACGCGGGCGAATGGCCCTCGCTATCAGTGGTTAGAAATCCCACCTGAAGAAGGTGCTGATGGAGGTCAACCCGGCGGAAACATTCGCAACGCGTTTCTTTTCGACCCCCTGCGCGTACAATTTGTGCCCGAAACGTTGCAGCTTCTCGGTGCTGATTCGCCTGCCTTTGTTGATTCGCGCAAGCCTTTGGCCGCGCGCTTTCGACTTGCCAAGGGCAAAGGCGAACTGGAAGTGGTCAACGTGCACTTGGCCTCCAAACGCAACCAAAACGGGCTCTTTGCCCCAGAAAACCCGGGTTTCGATCCACGTGCAGAGGTCAGAGTGTCACAAGCAAATGTGATTGGTGAGCACCTCTCCCAACTCCGCGCGGCAGATATCGACTACTACGTAACCGGCGATTTTAATGACTTTGAGTTTAGCGAAACCCTGCTAACACTGACTGGCGACAGCAGCACAAACCTGGTCGATAGTGTCGACGCGCCGCTTCGCTACGACTACAACCATCGCGGCATCTCTCAAGCGCTGATGCATGGTGTCGTCGCCAATCGTCAACTCAAGGGCCGGCGCGCCGAATACGAAATCCTCCACGCCAACGCCTTGATCGGCGTTCAACCGGGAAGCGTTGGGGACAAAGCCAGCGACCATGCCTACACTTTGGCGCTCTTGGAGTTTTCTGGAGACTAGCACTGATAAGCCAACCTTGAGGTCCGAAAATGGCGAGATCATCTGGCGAGATGCCCCTATGATGTGCCCATGAATTTGAACCACGACATTTGTTACCGCGCGGTGCAAAGCCGCGACGCCCGCTTCGACGGACGGTTTTTCACCGGCGTGAAAACCACTGGTGTGTACTGCCGTCCGGTTTGCCCCGCGATGACCCCACACTTAGAGAACGTCACCTTCTACAACTGTTCGGCCGCGGCAGAACAGGCGGGCTTTCGGCCTTGCCGACGTTGTCGGCCGGAAACTTCGCCAGGCACACCCGCGTGGTTGGGCACTTCGGCCACCGTTTCGCGAGCCATGCGCGACATCAACGACGGCTACTTGG
>JBLIOK010000166.1:0-6185 GCA_047639735.1 Candidatus Krumholzibacteriia bacterium
CCCTTGCGCCCGTTCAGCGTTCACGTTCGGGCCGCAATTCATAAAGATCGTTCAACATAGCATCGGAGACTTCCGCTGCTGGCGCATCAAATTCAACGCGCCCTTCGCGCAGCCCAACGATCCGCGAAAAGTACCGGCGGGCGAGCTCTGGATTATGCAGGCTCACCACAAAAGTCAGGTTTTGTGCGGAACACACTTCTGCCATCAAAGCCAAAAGTGCCGCTGCGCGTTCTGGATCTACACTGGCGACCGGTTCGTCAGCAACCAAAAGACAAGGCTCTTGAAACAAGGCCCTTGCAATGGCCACCCGCTGGGCCTCCCCACCCGACAATCGATCCACACGCTGGAACATCAGATCTGAGATCCCCAGTTGTTCCAATATTCGGTGCACTTCGGCCAATTCATTTGGACTGGGCTTCAAGAACATCAGCGCCGATCGCCACCACGTAGAACGACCGAGACGCCCGCTCAAGACGTTTTGCGAAACCCGCAAATTGGGCACCAAACGCAAATCCTGATGCACAAACCCGACGTTTGCGCGCAACCTCTTGAGAGACTTCGATGATAAATCTGCTAGGGATTTCTCATTGATCACAACTCGTCCGGTCGTTGGCTCAACAGCACCGTTAAGCAAACGCAATAGCGTGGTCTTGCCGGCTCCGCTTGGCCCAACCAGAGCCACGGCTTCGCCTTCATCAACCCGAAGGCTGACCCCATTGAGGGCCGCCGAGTTCTCGAAATCAACGGAAACATCGTCCAATTGAAAACGACCATCTGCACACGATTTGGCCATGCCCTACCGCACCATATCCAAATCTTTGGCCACTTTAGCGATACCATCAAAATCTTCATTTTGGGCGGCTATTAATTTCCGGCGCGGCAAGGCCGACAACAAGGCCGGATCATCGATGGCCAAGAGCACAGCCTGCAATTTGGCGGTAAAACCTTCGCCAAAGGTTTCCTCCAAGGAAGGATGCGCCGTAAAATTATAGTCTGCGTAGAATGGTGTTTTCCAAATGATGCGGCACACTTCCGGATCTGTATCACCGTTGGCCACGCGACGGTCATAAACTTTATAGTTCACCACGCCAACTTCGAATTGCCCCGACTCCACCCACTCGCAAGTTTTATCATGGCTTCCTGAATATCCAACCGGGCTCTGAAAAAACTCATCAGGACCTTTACCCGTTGCTTGGCGAATAAAATATTCGGGCATTAGGCGTCCAGAAGTGGAACTGGGTGAACCAAAAGTGAAGGTGTGTTGGGCGATGGCGTGCGGAAACTCGTCACTCCGCTCTATGCCAGTCGACTCATTGGCGATGACATAGGAATAATATTCAGGGTCAGCCGCGCCCTGAGCGATTGCCCTTGCGCCCGGCACAGCCGCGCGCGCCTGAACGCCCGTTAAGCCGCCAAACCATGCCAATTGCACATCGGCGTTGCGAAACATTTCGACCGAGGCTTGGTAGTCTCGCGCCGGGACGTATTCCACCTCAACACCCAGTTGCTCGGACAAGTGCGCCACAAGGGGTGCCAGACGCTGTTGCAATTCCGTTGTGTTCTGGTCTGGGATCGCGGCAAACCTCAAGACCGGTTTATCCTCATTTTTAACGGTCTGGCCACAGCCAGCAGTTATCGCCAAACACAAAACCGCCATCGCAATTCTGTAAAACATCGCGTTCCCCTAACTTAGATAAAACTCCACTGAGATCCTTCAGGTCCGTCTTGTACTGCCACACCCATATCGGTTAATTCATCACGTATTTGGTCAGCGCTGGCCCACTCTTTGTTTTCGCGCGCAGCAATGCGGCGCAAAAGCAAGTCCTCGACGTTTTGGATATCAAGACCCATACGAGCTGCCTTTTTATCACGGCGCGAGAGCAACCAGGCAGCGGGATCTTGCCCAAAACACCCAAGGAATTTGGAAATTTCGGCCATAGACTGCACAAATTTTTCCAGCGTGAGATAACGCACCGTTTTGCTGACACCCTTGCCGGAATCAAGCAAGGTATTGGCTTCGGCCAGCGCTTTGCTCAAAGTGCCCAAAGCGCCACTCGTATTGAAATCATTGGCCATCTGGGCCACCGCATTGGGCAACAATCCAGCCACTCCCATCAACACAGACTCTTCGCTTGCAGGCCGGTCATTGGCCGCCAGGAATTCCCGAGCGCCATTTAAGGTCGTGTAGATATAGGCCAGGCGATCGTCGGATTCTTCTAAGCCAGGAAAACGAACATTTTGGCGCAACACTTCTCTATCTGAAGTCACGCCACAAGCGCAGGCACCACTGGCTTGTTCATCCTTGGTCATCGTCTTTTCGCAGGCAGGGCATTTCAATTCCACATCAAAATTTAGTCCGCTGCGGTAGTGCACCGTTAACAAGAACAAGCGCGTCGACTCAGCATCGTAAAGATTAAGTATTTCGCGTGTCGTAAAAAAGTTGCCCAATGATTTTGACATCTTCTCGCCATTAAAATCAATAAATCCGTTATGCATCCAGTAGGTGCTGAAGGTGTCATCACCGTGGGCGCCCTGGCTTTGAGCGATTTCATTTTCATGATGAGGGAAGATCAAATCCCGGCCGCCGGTGTGTATATCAAAACTTTCACCCAGATGCACCGAACTCATGGCAGAGCATTCGATGTGCCAGCCCGGCCGCCCTTCGCCCCATGGGCTGGCCCAAGCGGGTTCGCCTTTTTTGGCCGCCTTCCACAAGGCAAAGTCCACCGGCGACTGTTTGCGATCATCTACGTCGACTCGGCTACCGGCGCTCTCGAGCATGTCGGCGACCACGCGGTTGCTCAGCTGTCCGTATTTTTCAAAAGCCTCGACGCGAAAATACACGTCCCCGTCAACGTCGTAGGCGAGATCTTTGGCAATCAAAGATTCTATGATGGAGATGATTTCAGGCAAATGGTCACTGACCCGCGGCGTTACAGTCGGTTCTTCGACAAACAAGGCCGCCATATCTTGGGCGTATTCGGCCGCGTATTTATTGGCCAGCTCTTGCGCCGGTATGCCTTCTGCCTGACTGCACTCGATGATCTTATCGTCGATGTCGGTCACGTTGCGCACGTATTTGACTTCATAACCCACATAACGCAAAAACCGCACGATGACATCGGGCACCATGGCTGCCCGCGCATTGCCCAAGTGACTCAATCCATAGACTGTCGGACCGCAGCAGTAGATGCCGCATTGGCCTTCCACCAATGTTTTTAACTCTTGGCGTTGACCAGTCAGGGAATCGTACAAGACAATTGTCATTAGGCTCATGGTGACCTCGGGCTCAAATCAGGTTCAAGTTTGGCAACAGGTCCACCAAAATGGTGGTTCAATAGGCTATAGGGAAGATCAATTCGCAATTCCGACTCTGAAGCGCAACCGCCTTAGCCAAGAAACAGTTCCAATAAACGCTCGGCGGCCGCCGCGGCGGGGATTTCACCTGCAGCGACCTGGGCCTCCAGCTCTTTGCGCAGGGCTGCCACGCCCGGATGCTGGGAAAACTCGGTGGCCAATCCTTCGTTAACCAACTCACGCATCCAAGATGTCTCTTGGTTGCGACGACGCTCTTCAAAGACAGCTGAAGCCCGAGTCACACGGGCAAAATCTTCAACCACTTCCCAAACCTGTGCCACGCCTTCCCCCGTGAGAGCGCTGCAGGCAAGTGCTTGGGTCACCCAACCCTTGGTGGCTGGTTGCAGGTAGTGCAAGGCACGCTCGGCTTCCACACGAGTCAATTCAGCAGCAGTGATCCCCTGCCCATCTGCCTTGTTGACGATAACGACATCGGCGATTTCGGCCACGCCCTTTTTGATTCCTTGCAGCTCGTCACCTGCGCCGGCCAGAGCAAACAGCAGAAACACATCAACCATAGAGCGCACTTGAATTTCGCTCTGCCCCACTCCCATTGTCTCCACCAAGATCACATCGTATCCAGCTGCCTCAAAGAGCACGATCGACTCGCGAGTTTTGCGCGCCACACCCCCGAGCGCACCGCCGGAAGGCGAAGGACGAATAAAGGCGTTAGCATCGGCGGCGAGCTTTTCCATGCGAGTTTTATCACCGAGTATGGAACCACCGGTCACACTCGAGCTGGGATCAATAGCCAAAACAGCCACCCGATGGCCAGCCGCCGTCAAACGGCTCCCAAGATTCTCAATGAATGTGCTCTTGCCGGCGCCTGGCACACCCGAAACCCCGACCCTTAGTGATGGTTTGCGTTGCGGCAGCAGATCTGTCAACACATCGGCGGCCAATTTGCGATGACCAGTCGCGTGAGATTCCACCAAAGTGATGGCCCGTGCCAGGAGCGAACGATCGCCGTCTAGCACGCCTTGCACGTATTGTTCTTTAGTCACAGCAGGGCGGCGTCCGGAAGATCCGGTTTTTTCATTCATCGTCTTGAATACCCAATCGCGAGTTTAACTCATTTAATAATGTGCAAGCTGCTTCAGGAATCACGGTGCCAGGACCGAAGATAGCCGAGGCCCCATGCTCGCGCAGAAAATCATGGTCTTGGGATGGCACCACGCCACCGCATATCACCATGATGTCCTGACGGCCCAACTCTTTCAAGGCTGCCACCAATTGGGGCAACAACGTTTTATGGCCCGCGGCCAAACTGCTCATACCAACGATATGCACGTCGTTTTCCACCGCTTGCCGCGCCGTTTCTTCTGGCGTTTGGAAGAGTGGGCCGACGTCCACATCAAAGCCCAAGTCGGCAAACGCCGTCGAAACCACTTTGGCCCCGCGGTCGTGCCCATCTTGTCCCATTTTAGCGACCAAGATTCGCGGTCGCCTCCCTTCGCGATCATTGAAAACCGCGATCATATTGCGAATTTTTTCCATCACTTCGATGGCAGGTCCCTCCTGGCTATACTCGGCACCATAAACGCCTGCGATAGTGCGCACCTGAGCTTGATGGCGTCCAGCGTGGACTTCCATCGCTTGTGAGATTTCACCCAAGGTCGCTCGGGCTCTGGCAGCATTAATGCACAATGACAAAAGATTTACGGATTTGTCAGCTGCGCCTTTAGTGATCGTTTGCAAAGCCGCAGCAACTGCAGCGCCATCGCGCTTCGCTTTGATTTCCGCCAATCGCGCCAATTGTTGTCGCCGAACTTCGCTGTTGTCGACCGTCAAGGTTTCGAGCGGGTCCTCTTGGGCCAAGCGATACTTGTTCACGCCAACGATCACTTCTTCACCAGAATCGATATGAGCTTGCCGGCGCGCTGCCGCTTCTTCGATACGCATCTTGGGCAAGCCCGTGCTGATAGCGGCGGCCATACCACCGTGGGAGTCCACTTCCGCCATATGTGCCCAAGCTTTGTGCATGATCTCATGAGTAAGGCTTTCAAGATACCAAGATCCGCCCCAAGGGTCGACCGTGCGACAAATCCCCGTCTCGGCCTGCAAATACAATTGCGTGTTGCGCGCGATGCGGGCCGAAAAATCTGTCGGCAGCGCAATCGCTTCGTCAAGGGCGTTGGTGTGCAACGACTGTGTGCCCCCCAAAGCGGCAGCCATGCCTTCGATACAAGTGCGCGCCACATTATTGTACGGATCTTGTTCGGCCAATGACCAACCGGAAGTTTGACTATGCGTCCGCAGGGCCAGTGATTTCGGATTCTGCGGATCAAACTGGTTGATCAACTTCGCCCACAGCAAACGCCCTGCCCGCAGCTTGGCGATTTCCATGAAGTAATTGGTGCCTTCGGCCCAGAAGAAACTCAAGCGCGGTGCAAACTGATCAATTTCCAAGCCGGCCGCAAGACCCGTTCGCACGTACTCCAAACCATCGGCCAGTGTATATGCCAACTCCAAGTCAGCCGTCGCACCGGCTTCTTGCATGTGGTAGCCACTGATAGAAATGCTATTGAACCGCGGCATTTTCTCAGCCGTGTGAGCAAAAATATCGGCGATGATCCGCATGCTGAACTCGGGCGGATAGATATAGGTATTGCGCACCATGTATTCTTTAAGAATGTCATTCTGAATGGTGCCCGTCAGCTGGTCTGGATTCACGCCTTGTTCTTCGGCCGCCACGATATAAAACGCCATGATAGGCAAGACGGCGCCATTCATCGTCATCGAAACCGACATCTTGTCCAAAGGAATCCCGGCGAACAAAATCTTCATGTCCTCGACCGAATCGATAGCAACGCCAGCCATGCCCACAT
>JBLIOK010000167.1:0-6179 GCA_047639735.1 Candidatus Krumholzibacteriia bacterium
CCGAAGCCAGTTTTGCGAAAGTGGATGTAATCGGTGTTGTCCATCACCAGGCCCAAGCCGTAGGCGACGCGAAAGTTACCAGCCACGGCTGACTTCAGCCTGAAGTCGCCAAACACTTTGTCAGTTACTGCAGCGTAACCTTTGGTGGTTTCGTTCCAGTTGGCTTCGCCATATTCCTGGCTTGTGAGCAAACCAAGTTGGTATCCACCCTTAATATTGAGCCGCATTTTATTCATCCAGCCCGGTGAAAAAAGCGGCGAATTGATTTCAGTGATGCCCGCGGTGATTTCGTCATCCCCGCTGGCGAATGGTGTTTCCCAGTAACGCGTTTGCACGTAACCGGTGACCGTCCGCGTCGACTCTGCCGCCTTTTCTTCTTCGCTGTAGACGACGAAGTCGCGCAAGTTACGATACGCAAAATAGCGCAACCCTTGCGTGCCTCGCAAATTGCGACCGCCACTGATTGAACCCAAGCGGTCTCGCGATTTGATGATATTAGCAGCATCTACCGGCGAAACATTTTGATAGGACATCAAATCCCAGATGTCCATATCGTTCAAATTTTCCGGGTTACGCAACCGGTCGAGGTACTCATCTACGAGGCCCTCATTGGAACCTTCTTGGCCCAAGTAGTTGCGCACTTGCCGATAACTGGCACTCAAGCGAGCCAATGAGGGATCGGATTCCAGCGGCGGCATTGTAGAGACCAACGGCTTGAGCAGAGCCAGATATTCCGGCGTCACACCGTCGACTTCTCTCAACTCGTATATGTTGCCAAAGAATCGAACGTAGGTTCGGTAGTCGATGATTCCTCGGGCGATGTTCTCGGGGATCGGTAGAGTCAGCACTTCCTCTAAGGAGGCCGAGTTCAGATCCATGAGATCAGTGTGATCCGTCGCAGAAATCGCTGTCCCGGGAAGCCCACCGGTCAATACCGGCACAATTCCCAAGATCATCGTCAGGAATAACCCGACGAACGACTTACGACTGCGACCAAACACCGCGCCAATGGTGGTGATGTCGCTCACTTCGCCTCACCGCCCCACGCAAATTCCAGCCCAAAGTGATGAGTGCTATCGAGGACTCCACCGCCGGTGCTAAAACCGTAGTTCAGTCCAAAACTTTGGAAGTTGTAACCGAAGCCACCCGTCAGCTTATTAGGCCCGGTAACGACGCCAGCGCGTAGGGCAAACCCCTCCACCAAAACAAACTCGGCACCACCACGGTATTGGATGTCTTCACCCAACTGATTGTTGAATTCAAAGGAGGTGATAACACCATCATAGGGTTCGTAGCTGACCCCCGCGACCAGTCGTTTGGCCAATTCTTCTTGGTCCAATCCGATCATTGGGTTGCTCAAGTTCTTCACTTGAAAGCCAATGTGGGTGCGTTCGTGAACCGTCACATCCATACCGACGTCGATGCCAAACACGGTGTCAGAACCCGGGTCGATCCCAGAGGTCGATTCACCAAACTCCACGCTATACAGATTAAGCGCATAGCCAAAGTTTATGGTCGAATGCATGTCGTGATAAAGACTAAATCCATGAGCTACCGAAAGCTGAGTTTCTTTCTGGAGCGTAACGCCGTCAAACTCGACTTTGTAGTCGCTCAAACCGACGCCGATGTTACCCCATTTTTCGCTCAAGGGAATAGCCGCCCCGAGGTAGAAAAAGTCGTTGAAGCTAGCCCCAAATGGCTGCGTATAAGCCGCTGAAACTGCGCCCATGTCGACACTAGCCAGTTGGCCAGGATTGACAAACGCTGCAAAAGCAGGGTCACTCACGGACACACTGGTTTCGCCCATCGCTCGCGACCGCGGATTGACCGTCGGCTCGTCGAACAAAGCGCTAGCAGTCTCAGCTGTTAGGCCAAGCGCCGCCAGAATCATGATTAGTGTTAGTTTCCGAATCATCGCTCACCCTCTCTATTTGCTGAGCCGTGTGGCAACAACCACTGGCGCGATTTTAATGTCTTCTTCACCGGTCGCGGAATTCACGACCGACAGATGAGCTATATACATTCCAGCACGAACGTCCTGGAAGAATTCGTCTCGGCCATCCCAGACGACAACTGATGGCGCATCCGGTATTGTCGACGGAGGACCGTTAAAGCGGCTGTCAAACAAAGTGATAATCAAGCGGCCCTTTTGGTCAAAGAGTCGCACTTTCGTTTCGCTTTGCGGCCTAGAAACAAACCTGATAGGGAATATTTCGCCCATCTTTGGCAAGAATGTTTTGGCCTCGACAATCAACTCAACTCCACCGCTGCCCGGACCACCGCCCGCGCCGCCACCAGGACGGCTGGGATCGTATTCCGCCAGCTCGAAAGTCGTCTGTAGGTTTTCGCTTGTTTCATTGCGCCCACCGACGCCGTTACTGCCTGTCGTCGTCTGGGTGCCTTCTCCCGCGTCGATGCGGTGGTAAGACATGCCAAAGTCAACCGAGCCAGTAAATCGTTCTTGCTGAGAAATTGGCGTGTCGGGAAAATAAGTATGACTACCAACGGTGACACCGGATTTGTCGAACATTGAACTTTCGGAAGCCCCTGGGGCGTCGCGCCAGTTAAAGATATCGATGTCCGTTACGAAGTCGGTGATGCCGTCCCAGTGATAGAAAATCACGGTTTCGACACCGTTGGTTAAAGTTGGCGTGCTCTCGCCTACAATACTGTTAGCTGAGGCATCGCCAAACACCCAGAGCATGTCTGGTACGTTGTCAGGAAAGACGTCGTCTTCCCACAATTCAAGATCAGGCAAGAATCCATAAGTCGCCGAGAATGCAGCTGATCCAGCAACCGTCACGACGATGGTATCTCCAGCGGCGATGGTGAAGCCAGCCGGGAAACGACTGTGAAAATCGTTAAAGGCGCCGCCACCGACTTTCGTCGAAATATCTCCACCTTCTGCGATACGATAGTAGTACTGAGTCGAGGGGCCGTGATTGGCGTCGGTTAAGTAATAGTCGGTCATATCAACATCGACGTTATTTGGATTGTAGATCTCGATAAATTCGTTATCCGATCCGAGCGTCGCGATTTCGGAAATCAAAAGTTTGTCGGGACCCTCACCAGCAACCGGTTCAGCGCCCACGGTCCAACTTTCAGTGAACTGGCCACCCGCGGCCGGCCAAGTTGCCGAAGCGCCATCGGCATTCGAGACAGTCGCCGACCAGGCAACAACAGCACCCTCCACTTGGGCCGGCAAGGTTGCGGTATAAACACCCGCTCCTTGATCGACGCCGGGCAAATCGACTGGGACTGCGCCGTCAATGGAATAGCTGAAAGTGGCGGTGGTCAATGCGCTGTTCGAAACCGCATCGATGCTTAGGCTCACTTCTTGACCATCGTAAGGTGCAGCGGGATTAAAACCTCCACTGCGCAAAATCGGAGCGGTGACAAAGTGAGTTGCCGGTGCTTGAGGCGGGGACTGGCTAGCTGCCGTTTCCCACGTGGTGCCAGAGTTTTCACTGGTTTCATCGTGACCACTGGTTTCACCGAGACCCCTGATACCATTTCCGCCTGCCGCAGCCTCGGTGCCTTCGTCAGCACTCAATCGGACATAAGATTGGCCAAAATTTTGAACCGTAGTCGAAATGGTCTCTTGGCTGCCTGTGGCGGTGTCAGCCAGGTAGGTTCCTGCTCCGACTGTAACCCCCGTCTTGTCAAAAAGGACCGCAGCACTTGCGCCCCAAAAGGCAAAATCAAGGTCCTGGACCAAATCGGTCACGCCATCCCAGGAATACAAAATGAGACTTTCAGAGTTGTCTGAAAGGCTTGGCAGTAGCGTGGTGTTTGCTTCGCCAAGCGGGTTTCCGCGCTGCACTGATTGCGGAAAGACGTTCACCAATTCGGGCACGGTATCGGGCGCATTTGCGTCTTCAAACAGTTCGAAATCTGGTAACTGGCCGTAGGCTTCCACGTATTCGTTGCTGCCAGAAACCGAAATAGAGAGTGTATCGCCGGCTGCCAGCATGTAGCCGTCTGGAAAGCGGACGTGGAAATCGTTAAACGTTCCTCCGCCTGCGGTCGTCGAGTTGGGCACGCCGTCCGCGATGTTCCAGTAGAAGGTGCCGCTGGTGGCGAAGGTGCCATCTGTGAGATAGACATTGCTCATGTCGATCGCGCTGCCGGTCGGATTGACGACCTCGATAAACTCGCTGCCTAGTCGGCCGCCGCTTATCACACGTGTGCGGGTCACAATTTCTGAAAGAAGCAAATGATCGGCGTCTGCGGCCAGGCTGGGTCCGGCGCTGCTCGCTACCAAAAGCGTGCTTGCTGTCAGAAGCATGAGTGGGGCAATAAGCCACCGCTGCCCCCGTCGCGTCCAATCCGCTGATTGAACTGCTGAATGAAAGTTCCTGCTAAAACTCGACATCAATTCACTTTCCTCCTGAGGGACGCGCTGCATATAAAACGCGAAGCGAGGCATGTCACATTTATCAAGGTCGGCCACCATAACCGCAGTTGGGGCAGAAAATCAAGTGATGGTTCAGCTATTTTTTTGTGAGAACTGGATTCATTTTCTCGACGTCAGCAGGTGAAGAACTACAGAAGACTACTGGGACCCTAAAGCAAACGCATCACGCAAGATACCCGACGATTGGGCGACCCTCAACGTGTCCAAAAACTGCGCATCCTTCACTAACCGGGCCAGTCGCGCCAAGACGCGCAACATCTGCCGAGAATCGCCGAGCGGTCCGACGAGTAATATAGCCACATCAACGGCGCGCTTGTCACCGGCGGCAAGGTCCAGCGGCGTCGCGATGGTGCCCAAGACGATCCGTAACGACGACACTTGTAACATGCGAGCGTGTGGAATCACGAGACCACCACCAACTGCGGTGCTCCCCTCCAATTCTCGTCGCATCACTTCAGCGACCAGTGCGTCGGGGTTTGCCGCCTCGCCGGCGGCAGCCAATGGCGCCACCAGATCGGCGACAACCTCGGTCAGGCTTTCGCACTTGAGTTGGGGCAAGAAACCCGTTTCTATTGTATAATCTAACAAGTTCATGAGGCGAAAGTAATGGCCTAACAGCCTTCTGTCCAGAGGCCTGTCCAGAGATGCCCTGATATGAGGAAAGACCGACCATGCCATCCAATCCGTTTGATCGCCTGACGACCAAAGTCCGGTGGAAAGCGCGCCTCAATCGTTGGCGTGATGGCCTGATGCGCCCGCTAAGACCGACTCGCATTGCACCAGACCGGCCAGGGCCTGCGAATTTATTGCTGGTTGGTATAGACACGTTGCGCGCCGACCATTTGGGGTATGCTGGCTACAGTTTACCCACATCACCCCAATTGGATCGCCTTGCCACTGGCGGCGTCGTTTTTGAAGACGTGACAGCGGCCGCTCCCTGGACTCTTCCCTCATTCTCAAGCTCGCTCACCGCCCGAATGCCGGGACTGCACGGGGCCTACTTGGCCGGCGATGTTCGCAACATGGACAATCAGCCTCCGGCCCGACTTGCTGAAAACGTCACTACGCTCGCAACACACCTGCAGTCAATGGGTTACAAGACCGCAGCGTTCTATTCGAATCAGTTTTTCGCTTTTGGATTGGCCGAAAGTTTTGCGGAACACACCTACATAAATTTGCCCGCCGCGGAAGTTGCTCGTCAGGCCGAAGACTGGATGCGCCGTCACGCTGATCAACCTTTTTTCTGCTTCATCTTGCTCAACGACCCGCACGAGCCCACCACTCCTGAGGCCACGGATTTGGCTCCGTTTTTACCCCAGCTAACAGCCCAAGGTATCAACACCGACGACAAAACCGTCAGCGCATTTTCCCGCTGGGGCGAAGCGCCCGGCCCCGTCTTGACGGCAGCAAAATATCCGGCCGATGAACCCACTCGGCACGCGTGCCAAGTAAAGATTGCCGTTTATGACGCCACGATCCGGTACGTTGACCGGGTCATTGGGAAACTGCAAGAAAACCTGGAAAAACGCGACTTGGCACGCTCGACTTTGGTGTCTGTCTATAGTGATCACGGTGAAGAGTTTTTAGACCACGCAAACTTTGCCAATCAATGGGGCCACGACCCGCGAGGCATCAACGGCATTGGTCACGGCCATGCCCATTTCCAAGAGGTGCTGAGCGTGCCCTGGTTGGCTTGGGGAGCTGGCGTGCCGGTCGGTCAAAAGTTTAAGCAGCCCGTTTCGTTGCTTGATTTGGCGCCTAC
>JBLIOK010000168.1:0-6131 GCA_047639735.1 Candidatus Krumholzibacteriia bacterium
ACCACAACTGCCAGCCTTGGTTTAACGGCGATCAGTCCGACCAGCCTGAGTTTCGACGAAGTTCTCGCCAAAGCGCATTTTGTTTTGCAGCAGTCAAAAACTGTCGGTAAAAACCGGGTGGCACGAGCGGCTTCCGTGCTTGAAGTGGGCTTGATCAGGCCAGTCCTGGAAGGGCCTGAGATGGTGTCGGCGTTGTTGCGGGGCAATGTGTTACAAGTCAGCAGCCAGCCCATTGTGAATTTGGCCGACGGACGCATCGTTTCTTGCGAGATGTTGTCGCGTGGGCCAGAAGGACCGCTGCACCGCCCCGACAACTTGTTCCGGTTCTGCCAAGAGAACGATATCCTGACGGCCGTAGATTTGCGTTGTCTTAAATTGTGCGCTGGGGCGGCGCGGACCATGGGGCCGAGCACCAGTTACCACGTAAATATTATGCCTGCCACGTTGCTTCAAACGAGTTCCGACGAGCTCATCCGCGTCTTGTTATCCGAATTTGATGGCCCCGATGGGCACGTGTGCTTGGAGATCAGCGAGCAACAACTTTTGGGAGATCCTTCTGTTTTGGTGCCGCGAGTCCGGGCGTTGCAAGAGGCCGGAATCAAAGTGGCTATCGATGATGTAGGCTTCGGCAACAGCTGCCTTGAAGGGTTGATCATGTTGCACCCACAAGTGATGAAGGTGGACAAGCGTCTGGTTCAGGGCCTGGCCGTTGACCCGGAACTGCGGCGCACCCTGGAACGGTTGCTCAAGGTGGCCGCCGTGCTTGGCGCCGAAGTGGTGGCCGAAGGTATTGAAACGACAGAAGACTATCATATCCTGCTTGATATGGGCGTAGGGCTGGGGCAGGGATATCTGTTTGGACGCCCTAAACCGTGTCGCTTGCGGGAGTCCCCATCGGCCCAATCGGCGATCGCCGAAGGCTGATTTTTCCCATGGCACCGATATGGCGTTCTAACAACCGCATCGCTTCCTTGTACGTGAGGAACCTGCGTTGTAGATTGGCCGTTAGAAGATACGCGGCAGATGGGGCATACTAGACGGAGTTAAGCATGGCAAAGAGAGCGTTGATCACAGGAATCACGGGCCAAGATGGTTCCTATTTGGCAGAATTTTTGCTCGACAAGGGCTACGAAGTTTTTGGTATGGTGCGTCGTTCGAGCACCGAAACGATCCAACGTATCGATCATATCAAAGACAAAATCACCTTCTTGCATGGTGACCTGTTGGATCAGGCATCGATTAGCAAGGCCGTGCTTGACGCTCAACCAGACGAAATATACAACTTGGCCGCGCAAAGTTTTGTCCCAACTAGCTGGAGCCAGCCCGTCCTGACAGCACAATTTACGGCGCTTGGCGTGACCCGTTTACTCGAGGCAATGCGCCAATATGCTCCCGAGGCCAGGTTTTACCAGGCCAGTAGCAGTGAAATGTTTGGCAAGGTGCGCGAAGTCCCGCAAAGCGAAATGACACCGTTTCATCCGCGCAGTCCTTACGCTGTCGCCAAAACCTATGGCCATCATGTTACGGTGAATTATCGTGAAAGTTATGGCCTGTTCGCAGCCTCTGGAATTTTGTTCAATCACGAAAGCCCCCGCCGAGGGTTAGAATTCGTGACTAGAAAAATTACCGATGGTGTTGCGCGGATCAAGCTGGGATTGAGTGACGAATTGTGTTTGGGTAATATTGATAGCGAGCGCGATTGGGGATTTGCCGGTGACTATGTTGAAGCGATGTGGCTGATGTTGCAACACGACGAAGCCGACGAGTTTGTCATTGCTACGGGAGAAACCCATTCGATTCGCGACTTCTTAGATATTGCGTTTGAACATGTGAATTTGGATTGGACTAAATACGTGAAGAAGGATCCCCGCTTTATGCGCCCCGCTGAAGTTGATCAGTTGATCGGAGACTTCAGCAAGGCCAAGAAAGTTCTCGGCTGGGAACCCAAAGTGAGATTTACCGAATTGGTGACGATGATGGTCGAAGCTGACATCGCCTTATTGAGCTCATAAGTTTTATTGATCAAAGACGTAGTCTGCCGTTACCCCGAACGCCAACAAGACGCTTGCGGTCAAGACGGGGTACTCTAACATGACGTAGTGCCCTACATTTGGCATTCGTTTGAAACTGAGTGTACGGGCATGATTAAATCCATAGTGCTCTAGTAAATGTTGAGACGAATTGGTCGCAGGGAACATCAGTTCGCTGCCAATGACCAACATGGGCACCGAGAAATCGCCCAAGCGACTGGTCACGTCGTAATCAAACCCACTCATCAAAAGCGAAATGAACGAAGCGCTGTCGGTTCGTAGCGCCATGTCGACGACTTTTTCAGTGATGTCCGGGTTGTCGCTCATGTGCAGATAGCGACTGGCAACAAACTCGTCATAGTTCGTTAGCAGTTTCTTGGTTATCGAGGCTTTCTGTTCGTCAGCCGCCAATTGCATGGGCGCGCTGTCGATAACAATCAATCGGTGAACGTCAGCTGGGTGATCCAAAGCATATTGCATAGCAACCATGCCGCCCATGCCGTGTCCAACCAGGGTTGGGTAAGTAAAACCGACTTTGGCAATGAAGGCCTGTAGCCTTTGCACTTCAGAATCGATGCTGATGTCGCTCATTGGCTGGGTGTCGCCATGGCCGGAAAATTCAAAAACTTCCACCTTGAATGTGTTCTTCAGGAAGGGCAGAACCTCTTCCCAGATGGTGGCGTTGCCGCCCAGTCCGTGTATCAAGACAAGTTCAAATTCACCGCGGCCTTCTTGTTCAGTCGCCGTGTCTTCAAGGTCGCTGCGGCTGTGTTCTTGAGCTGCACCAGGTGTTGCCAATAGCAAGACCCAGCTAAGGGCGGTGACGAGAATTGAAACGGGCTTTGTCATACGGAATTTTCTCCACGAGTAGAAGGAATGTGCACCAGATGCCCATCTTGGGCTTGGGCTACTGGGCCTTTAAAGTACGGTGCGATTTCTGCGCACAAATCGGCTGCGGCGGCCGCAGGGTATTGATGAGTCAGCACGACGCTGCTTGGTTGGCTGGCCGCGCACAAGCGGCCAACATCATGAGAGTCCATATGCCCTCTTATGCCCAATCCAGCTGGGGCCGAACACTCGACCACAAGCAAGTCTGCTCCGATAGCCGCTTCTGATAACCCGGCACATGGCCCTGTGTCCCCAGAAAAAACAACGGTATGGCCTGCAGCATCAATAAACTTATACCCTAAGCAACCGTCGGCACTGAAACGATCTTGTGGGTGGTCGACGGCAAAGAGGGTGATTTTACCACCGTCTGGCAGCGCTAAGGATTCCGGTTCTGCCCATTCGGTCACGATCAATTCGCGTTGTTTTGGTTCGAGCCAGCGGCCGTAAACTTGGCGCAATTTATCGAGGTAGGCGGATAATCCTACCGGGCCATAGAGCCGCAGTGGTTGCCGGCTGGCTGTCAGCGGCGAATGCAGAGCGAAGAGCAGCGCCACCAGGTCGCCGCAATGGTCAGGGTGCAAATGAGTGAACAACACCCGTTCAATCTCGTCAACGCCACCGGGGGCGTCACCGGATTGCACAAGGCGCACGAGTGCACCCGGCCCAGGGTCCATTAAGATAGAGGTCTGGTCCACCGTGACCCAATAAGCGGCGAAAGTGTGGGTCGGTGTTGGTATCGCGCCACCGGCGCCGAGTATGCGAAAGCGTATCATGGGGATAAAGCAACAGCTTCTCAATCGTGCGTCAAGTCATCTGGCTCAGTGAGCGCTAATATTTGCTGGAATTTTTGAGCTTTAGGTTTGTAAAAGAATTGAGATAGCCGGTTGGCGAGCTCTTACTGGACAGTTTGTCAGCCAATCCCTATCATTTGGCCGCTATTCAACGTTTCTTTTATTTTGTGCAATGTATCCGGAGGGGTCCTTCATGTCCTGCCTTTTGAAAAAGTCTTTTGTGATGATGCTGTTGATCTTGGTAGCGTCACAAGGAGCTTGGGCCCAGGCGGATGATACTCGTGCGGCCAGAACTGCCGCCGACGAACTCACCGACGAACAGAAGATCCTCGACCTGCAAGAAAAGGTAGCTATCAATCCCGCCGACGGAAAATCGTGGAACGACTTGGGCGTTTTATACGCCAACGCCGCTGACTACCCATCGGCCCGCGATGCTTTTATTAAGGCCGTGCAAACGAATTCTA
This sequence comes from Candidatus Krumholzibacteriia bacterium, assembly GCA_047639735.1. GTDB lineage: Bacteria > Krumholzibacteriota > Krumholzibacteriia > LZORAL124-64-63 > LZORAL124-64-63 > JAGRNP01. The sequence continues at coordinate 4,174 of JBLIOK010000168.1, forward strand.
CCGAAGCGGATTACCACCGCAATCTGGGATTGGTTTTTTCTCGATTGGATATGTATGAAATGGCCATCGCGGAGTTTGGGCAATACCGTGCCAATGACCAGCTCGGTGGCCACGACTATTGGCGATTGATCGGCGGCGCTCAGGTAAAAGCCGGTTTGGTCGATGATGCCCGAAAAACGTATCAGGAAGGCGTCGCCGCATTTGCACCTCACCTAGGTCCAGCGGGATTCCGATTGGTTCTGCGCCTGAGTCAGTTGGAGGCTGAGCAGGGCAACGACCAGGCGGTGCGCGACATTTTGGACGAGCACTTTGATGTCGCCGCTTCTTTTGTTAAGGATTTGGCAGATAACGAATATGCGGCTAGTGAACAAGGGTACACGGAAGCGCAGACAATCGTTCACAACCGTATCAGCCTGATGGTTGATGACGCAAAATTGATGGAAGAGTCGAAACTCTACTCCGAAGCCACAAAGATCTACGAAAAGGCTTACGAAATGGAGCCCGAACGTGACGACCTTTTGCCACGCTTGGTTGGTTGTTATTTGAAACAGGAAATGACCATAGATGCTGGCGTAGCGGCTCGTTTGGCCCGCGATAAACATCCGGAAAAGGCGGGCACGTGGATCGCCACCGGCAAAGTCTATGAACATACCGACAAACGTGAGGAAGCGATAGAGGCCTATAAAAAGGCCTATGAAATTGACGAGATCGATGATCTTCGGGTGGTGATTGGCAACCTTTACATGCGGATGGGGCAAGACCAAGAGGCTAGCCGTTGGTTGAAAGCCGGGCTCAGTAATGGCAGTAGCCAACCGGAAGTAGTCTACAATTACGCCGTCAGTTTGATGCGCGAGAAAAAATTCCATGCCGCGATCCCTTCGCTTAAGAATGTGACCCGCGAGCTGCCTGAATTCTATAACGGTTGGTTGGCCCTCGCCCAATGTTATCAAATGACGAAGCAGTATGGCGCCGCGGTGGATCCATACCAACAAGCCTTTAATTTGCAACCGGATGCTAAGGGCGCGTTTCATCTGGGCCGGATGGCAGAGAAGAGCAAGCAATTTAGCAAGTCAATCGAAGCCTATAATATGGCTTTGTCGCTGGACCCAACCTACGAGAAAGCGCAGTACAATTTGGCTCTCAGCTATATGGGGGACAAGCGTTACGACGAAGCGGCGGCCGCATTTGACGCTTTGGTGGAGTTGACGGGGCCATCGTACAAAGCCTACTACAGCCAAGGCCTGTCCTACTATTATCTTGGGAATTACGATGCCGCATTGGAGTCGTACGACATGGCCATGGTGGAGAAAGAAACCGTGAACGTCTTCAACAATGTCGGATTGGTTTACGACAAGTTGGGCGACAAAAAAGAGGCGGCTAAGTGGTACAAAAGTGCCAAAGATCTTAAGGCAGGATCCTGAAATGAAGACGATGATTTTTGTATTGCTACTCATGCCGGCAGCCTTGCTGGCTCAAACGCACCCTAGTCAATTGCCCGAGCTGTCAAACGAAGCCAGTTTTCCGCGTTGCACCGAATCCGAGTTGGCGGATGCCGGATTTCCGGATCACAAACACGCCCACCATTGGTATGGTTGGGAAGTGCTGCAAACAGCAGATGGAGAAAAATTCGGTCCAGGCTCTTTGTGCCAAGGCAAAGTTCTTTTGGGTCACGATGAATTGATAATGGCGCCGGGCGAGAAGCAATTTCGACAGTTTCGCATGTTGCACAATCCCGGCTACATCGATTGCGATATGTTGGCGTTTATCGAATTGGTTGACTGGGCCAATCACGTTGTGCCCGAATTGCTGGGAGTGAGCACCACTGATACTCTGACCATCTTGAATCCTGACAACACTGCACATTATAAAGAACAAACAAAACAAGGGGTGTGGCGCTTTTACCAACTGGAGGGCAATGAAGTGACTATTGAGCCCTATCCGGTGCTGCTCGCGCGCAC
>JBLIOK010000169.1:0-6106 GCA_047639735.1 Candidatus Krumholzibacteriia bacterium
GCCCGAAGAACTTGTGCCCACCGAAGACCGTGGCACGGCCTTCGGTATTGTCCTGGCACCCGAAGGGTCAACCCTCGAGTACACCGATAGATACATGCAGATGATCGAAGACAACCTGATGCCTATCGAGGAGCGCGAGGGCCTTTTCACCGCTACGGGCTTGGGTTTCCAGGGCCCGGGACGCGTATCTAACGGCTTTGTATTCCTTGATCTCAAGCCCCACGCCGACCGCGAACGTTCGCAGCAGGAAATCGTCGGCCAGATGTTCCCGCGTCTGCTCGGCATCCCAGGAGTCTTGGCCTTTTTGGTCAACCCTCCTAGTTTGAGCGGTGATTTTTCTGGCTCTGATGTGCAGTACGTCTTGCAGGCCGACAGCTATGAAGATTTGAGTTCTGCCGTTGCGATCATGACCGCCAAAGCGAACGAGCTCGGTTATTTTATCAACCTCGACAGCGACCTGCGCTTGAACAAGCCAGAGTTGCAAATCAACATCGACCGCGAACGCGCTTCCGGCTTGGGCGTGTCGGTGACCGACATCGGCACCACCCTCGAAACCTATTTTGGCGGGCGAGTGGTTGGCAGCTTTAAGCGCGGCGCTAAGCAGTACGATGTTGTGACCCAGATGCGCGCCGCCGACCGTTCAACGCCAGACATCATCGAACAAATCTACATTCGAGGCACCGGCGGCTTGGTGCAGTTGGCCAACGTGGTCAATGTGGTTGAGTCGGTTTCGCCCAAAGAGTTGAACCATTTCAATCGTGTGCGTTCGGCTTCCATCACAGCCAGTTTGGCTCCGGGCGTGGGCATCGGCCAAGCCTTGGAAGACTTGGATCGCATCTGGCGCGAGGACTTACCACCGACGATCAAACGCGACTTGGGCGGCGCGTCGCGCGAGTACCAGGAAAGCAAAGGCACGCTTTACTTCATGTTTGGCTTGGCCTTGATCTTCGTCTTCTTGGTGTTGTCGGCGCAGTTTGAAAGCTTCTTGGATCCCATGACGATCTTGCTTTCGGTGCCGCTGGCAGTTTGTGGGGCCTTGCTCTCTTTGTGGCTCTTTGACCAATCGTTGAACATATTCTCACGCATTGGGATCATCATGCTCGTGGGCTTAGTAACCAAAAACGCCATTTTGATTGTGGAATTTGCCAACCAGTTGCGCGGACGTGGACTGGCCATTGAAAAGGCAGTGGTCGAGGCGGCGAGCATCCGCTTGCGCCCGATTTTGATGACTTCCTTTTCGACCGTGTTCGGGATCTTGCCCATCGCCATCGGCATTGGGCCCGGTGCCGAATCTCGGCAACCACTGGGCATCGTCGTGGTGGGCGGCGTTCTGTTTTCGACCTTCTTGACCTTGCTACTGGTGCCGGTTGTTTATTCGCTGATGGCACGTTTGACCAAGGCGAGGGTTGACGACGAACCCATCGAGGTTCAACCGGAAGCCGTTGTCTCGAGCTAGACGGATAAGTTTTAAAAAAAGAAGGCTCCGCTATTTTGCGGGGCCTTCTTTTTATTGTCTTCTGACATTTCTACTGGTCTAGAAATTCCAGCCAACCGTGAGTTTTACGTCGGCTGAATCAATAAGGCCAAGTTTGGCTTCCAGCAGCAAAGTTTTGCCGCTGCTCAATGCAACCCGGTAATTCCCCAAAACGCTCAACCCAAAATCAGTACTGGATGAATCGACACCAGGAATGTCGGAATCAAAATTTGTGATATTGAGCCCCAACTCGCCACCGATGGACCATGGCGTTTCTGCAAAGTCATAAATCACATCACCATTGATCGCGATAATCGTCAGGTCATCTCCAAATCCAATTTCAACGTTGGGCACCAAACGCAGCGGTGAAAAGACAGGCCCCAAGTCGACATGACCACCTACATGAAACTGATCTGGCGAGAGGGTTAGCCCACCGCGCACACCAAAAACAGCAGCCGAGGCAGTGCTGGCAGCCAGACACAAAATGAGGGTTAACAAGATCATTTTTTTCATCATTTTTCCTTCGATTAAACAATCACGGGGATATCCTGCCAGCGATCTGGTAGCAGTGAAATTTTACGTACACTAGACTGCAATCTGGGACAAAGGAAGTCAATTGTAGAATTCTTGTAATTGAGAACCGTGTCCAAAATCCCTCTCGCGCGGCCTTTGTTTCTTCGGTTCACTAGTTGCGCAGATAGATAACCGCATGAATTGCAAGAAGGTAACAGTTCTTACAATATGGGTTTTTTTCTCACACGAGTTCATGTTATACTGCGGCATCATCTAAGAATGACGTGAAATGATCAACAGAAATACAGACAACAAATGACGCACTGTTTGGCAACTCGCTACCAACCTGTGAATCGCCTTCTTATATGGGCGATTGTTGTCGTGTGCGGTGTGCTTTTGGCGTCTCAAGTCGCCTCTGCCCAAAAGCCCGCGCCACCGACGTCATGGCCTCAAACAGCCTTGATCGAAAACAAAACGGCGCACGCCCCCGCGCCAGGATCAGCAGCCACGGGAATGCCTGTACCAGATCCTCGTCAGGCAAATTATGACGTGCTTCATTACAGCCTGAATTTGCAAGTCAATCCCAACTATGGTTGGCTCGCTGGTGACGTCACCATCATCTTCACAGCTTTGGGTGACGAACCGCTGACCGAATTGGTCCTAGATTTTCGCGACAATATGTTTGTTTCCACAACGACAATTCGCCACCCCTACGCCGACATTCTAACCGTCACTCGTGGGAATGACTTGATCGTCGCCAATCTGCCCGACCCCATTGAACCCGGACAAATCGGCGTAGTTAATGTTCAGTTCTGGGGACAACCTCTGGCCGAGGGCTTGTTTGGCTACCAATTCACGACATCTGACGGCGGGCACCCAGTGGCCGCAACCGTCAGCGAACCGTGGAGCGCGCGTTCTTGGTGGCCATGCAAAGACACACCTACGGACAAAGCGACGGTCACCACGAGCCTGAATGTCCCGACCGGCATGACCGGTGTCGCCAGTGGACGTCCGGCTGATCAGACAGGCGATCTCTTCACTTCGACGCAGCTGAAACCGATCCCGACTTACCTCGTGAGCATCGCCGTTTCCGAATACGTGACCATCGAAGAGCAATACGATGGCCCAGCCGGCCAGATAGATTTGCGCCATTATGTGTTTGCCGAAGACGAGGCTGACGCCCGCGAAGACCTGTCAATATTGCCCGAAATGCTCGACTTTTGCGGCGATCTGTTCGGCCCCTACCCTTTTACCGGCCAACCGTTCGGCATCGCTGAAATCGCCTGGGACGAGGCCATGGAGCACCCCGTTTCGGTAACTTACGGCGACGTGTTGATTACTGGAACGCACCAATTCGATACGGTTCTGATGCACGAAGTCGCCCACATGTGGTTCGGCGATTTGGTTACGCCGGAAGACTGGACCCACATCTGGTTGAACGAAGGTTTTGCCACCTACGCTGAGGCCTTGTGGGCCGAGCACGTGTATGGCCCAGCCGGATTGACCAGTTATATGGGCAGCCACGACTGGGGCCATGGGTACGGCACCGACACCTTGGTGCGCGACTCTGGCAACAGCAATCCGCCCTACTATTTCCGTGCTATTGCCTATCACAAAGGCGCCTGGGTGCTGCACATGTTGCGGCGTTGGTTAGGCGATGAAGATTTCTTTGCTTCGCTCCGTGCTTTCTTGGACGATCCTGAATTCAGATTCAGCACGGCCAATTCCCTTGATTTCCAACAAGTGTGCGAAGCCACCAGCGGTCAAAACTTGAGTTGGTTCTTTGACCAATGGCTGTACCGCACGACTTATCCCATCTTGCGTTTGGATTGGCAAAACAACTGGCAAGAGGGCGCCAATGATGTGCGCGTTCGTCTGCGCCAGGAACACGATGCCGAACCAGACGGAAGCCTGTCCGCTTTTCAGATTCCAGTAGAGTTGCGATTTGTGGGTTCGGGACTGGACACCACCGTCACCGTCTTCACTCACCAATTGGACCAAGAATTTGTGATCCCCTTGGGCGCGACGATCAACAATGTTTACGTCGACCAAAACCGTTGGTTGCTGCACGACATGTCCACCAATAAGTCGGAAATTTCGCGCAATGTGATCAAAGCACCCGTGAAGTTGTTGCCCGCTTATCCGAACCCCTTCAATCCGCGCACGATCTTCCATTGGGAAGCGACCACCACCACTAGCGATCAGGTCGAAGTCTTCGACGTGCAAGGCCGGCGTATCTTGCACCAAGATTTGGGCGAAAAAGGCCCTGGCCTGCGCGAGTTTCTATGGCTTGGGGTGGACAACTCGGGCCAGCAATACCCATCTGGTATCTATCTCTACCGCATCACAACCCGCGGGCGAATTGACGGCGAAGCATTCAGCCGCCAATTGCACGGCAAGGTGACACTCGCCCGCTGAAAGACACAGCATGATGATCCGCACAGCTTTCCTCTGTTTAGTGCTAACCTCACTGATCTCTCTAGAAGCCTTGGGTGAAGTGGCGCCGGCCAAACCCTACGCTCAGTTGGTGGGTGAAGTCACCGCCTTTTTGTTCTCCGATGTGGGGCGCAATGGTATACGTACCAACGACAATGATCCGAGTGGGTACCCGGTTCCGCCGTATTTCTACAGCTATGCTATCAACGATGGCAACAATCTGGACGGCAACCTGAACGGCTATCCTGGTTATCTTTCGGTAAGCTACCCGGCTTACACGGCTTGTGTTGCTATTGACGCGTTCTTGGACTGGCGGCGTTGGAGCGGCGACGACGAAGGCCTGATCCGGGCCCGTGCCTACGCCGACTGGATTTTGGAGCACCGCACTCCGCCTAGCGACCTGTACGGCAATCTTCCCTACAGCACGCAAACCGACGGCGTGATGGGCGGCGGCTGGGATGGCCTGGCCATCATGACCGACAAACCGCCCATGTTTGGTCTGCGCCTGTTGCGCCTCTTCGACATCACCGGCGAAACGAGTTATTGGCAAGGTGCAGTGGAAATCGCCGACGTGATGGCCGCCACGCAAATGAGCGGTGGCGTGGCCGACGACGGCAGATGGCCTTTTCGCGTGGTGCCGGCCGATGGCACGGTGACGCAGGATTACACCAGCCATCTGATGCCTGCAGTGCGGTTCTTCGACGAGATGACCTTGCGCACCGGCGACGGCAACTACGCGCAAACACGTGATCGCGCCTGGGCTTGGTTATTGGCCAACCCCTGCAATGTCAACTCCGCTAGCTATATGCGTTGGGAAGCCTTTTACGAGGACCAAACACCTGCCCAACAAACGGGTTTTGGAGACCACTACTCAGGCCATGAAATGATCGTCGAGTTGACGAAGCGCCAGCCTTCGGGTTGGCAAGATATGGCCATCACGATTCTGGATTCCCTGAGCGCTCGCTACCTGGTGACCGAAACCGGCGGGCGCTATGGCGACTATGTGCCCATCACCTTGGAGTGGCTGGGTTGGCCGGAAGGCACCTACGCCAGCAGCATGCAGTATGCGCGCACCGCTTTGTTGTTGCACAGCGCCTTAGCCGGCGATGTCCGCCAAGACGAAGGCTGGCGCACGACAGCTTTGGCGATGGCGGCGGCCTGCTCCCATGGCCAGAACAACCGCAACAACGACGATGGCCGTATGTTCACCACTGTCCGAGACATCGTGGCGTATTTCAATATCGACAGTTGGTATGAGCAAGACTTCAATACGGTGATCTACTATTTGCAGTTGATGGCCCTGGATCCTTCTCTGGCTCCGAATAATGAAGCCCATCTTTTAGAGGCAGACGAACCCTTGTCAGCCATCGATTACGGTTCGCTTGGGTCCATCGTCACCTACGCCACCGCGAGTGGTCAGGGCACCGAACACCTCAAAATGCCTGAAGCACCGGCAGAAGTGCTGGCTGGCGGCGCGATTTTACCCCAACTGGGCGCTCCTCCATCGAACACGCCAGGCTGGTATTTCGATGACGTAAAAAAAGTGCTCACGGTGTATCATGCTAGCAGTCCGGTAGAAGTGACCGCCTTTGTTTCCGCGGTGAGTGATGAATTTGGCTCCGGCGGCTCATTCAAATTGCGAGCACGGGGGAACGACAGCTTCGGGCTCGCCTCGATCACTGT
>JBLIOK010000170.1:0-6030 GCA_047639735.1 Candidatus Krumholzibacteriia bacterium
TGAAGAGGCCAAACTCGGTTCCGATGAAAAGGAGATTCGGTTGTTCCGTATCCTGCACTATTCGCCAAACGACATGCCGTTCAGGCAAGTCACCGCTGATCGAATCCCAAGATTTACCCGCGTTCGTGCTGCGATAAACCAGCGGCCGGAAATCGCCACTTTTGTGCAGGTCAATCACCGCGTAAACCGTGTTGCGATCGAAACGATCCGTCTTCAAATCGTTCACGTAAAAGTGGTCAGGCAAGCCTTTGGGGCGCCCGGCCTCTTGCCAGGTTGCGCCGCCATCTTGGCTCACGTGGATCAGGCCATCGTCGGAACCAGTATAGAGCAGGTTCTCGTCGAGAGGCGATTCGGCAATGCTTGTGATCGTGCCGTATACGGACATCGCGCGCAGATCCCAGTTGCCGTCGATGCTCCATACGCGACCCATCACCGGTCGCAATAAACGGTCTTCATCGCGGGTCAAGTCTTCCGAAATCGTGCGCCAGCTTTCTCCACGATCGTCACTGCGCCACAGCTGTTGACTGGCTACATAAAGTCGCGCTGGGTCGTGTTTGCTGATCACAATGGGCCCGTCCCAATTCCAACGCGCCTCGTTTTCACCAGCACGCGGTTCAGGCCGTATGGGGAACCCTTCACCAGTGACACGATCAACCCGCCAGTGGTGGCTTTGCTGCCAACTCGAATAAATGATGTCGGGATTGGTGGGGTCGATGGCCGGTTGGTGCCCGTCGCCAAACAGGGTCACACTCCAATCGGAGTTGCGGATGCCCTGAAAGTTATCGGTTCGCACGGGCCCGTACTGGGTGTTGTTGTCTTGAGTTCCGCCAACGACATGATAGAAAGGCTCGTCATAATCGACCGCGACTTTGTAGAACTGGGTGACCGGCAAGTTCGCCGCAAATTTCCAGTTTTTACCGCGGTCCCATGATTCGTAAATACCGCCATCACAGCCGGCCAACAGGTAGTCAGGATCAGTGGGGTGAAATGCCAAGGCGTGATTGTCGACGTGCTTGTTCTTCTCGCCGACCCGCTGAAAAGTTGTGCCGCCATCGTCGGTGAACGACATGCGCTGTTCCATGAAATAGACCAGATCAAAGGCGTGAGGGCTGGCAAAAATCTCGTTGTAATAGTGCTGCCCAGTAGCGCCCGCAACATGATCGCTGCGCTTCTCCCAGCTTTCGCCGCCGTTTTCCGAACGCCAGAAGCCACCCGTGCGTGGTCCAGCTTCGATCACGGCGTATATCACGCCCTCTTTTTGAGGAGAGAGAGTCAGACCAATTTTGCCCATGTCTTGTTCGGGCAAACCCACGGTCAATTCGCGCCAGGTCAAGCCGCCATCAGTTGACTTGTGAATGCCCGTTTCTGGTCCGCCATCCATCAGCACCGCCACGTCACGAAAATGTTGCCAGGTCGCGGCATATAAAATATTCGAATTGAACGGATCCATCACCACATCGGCGACGCCGGTGTATTCACCACCGCTGAGGACATTGTTCCAGGTCACGCCGCCGTCGGTGGTCATGAAGAGTCCACGGTCTCCGCCGCCGGACCACAGGGGACCCTGCGAAGCTACGTAAACCACATCGGGGTTCTCGGGGTGCACGACAATGCGAGTGATGTGTTCGCTTTCTTTAAGTCCTAAATTTTCCCAACTCGCTCCACCGTCGCGACTGCGGTACACGCCGTCGCCATATCCCACGTGGCGCCCGCTCACGTTTTCGCCGCTGCCAACCCAAATCGTTTCTGGATGGTGGGGATCAATGGTCACGCAGCCGATGGAATAGCTGGCCTGATCGGTGAAGATGGGTTGCCAGGTTGTGCCGCTGTTGACGGTCTTCCAAACGCCACCACTGCCCACGCCAACGTACCAAGTCGCTGGATCATTCTGATCGATCACGATGTCAGCGATGCGGCCGGACATAAAGGCGGGCCCAAGGCTGCGCATTTTTAGGCCAGCCAAGGTGCTCGCGCTGAGCGGTCCTTCGTCTTCTTCGTTTTCTTCAGCGGCAAAAACGAGAGAGGTGGTCAACATCAACAAGAGGACCAAGATGTAGCGGGAAAACTTCACAGAAGGCTCCTTAGATTTGGTGGCGCCGAACGCACGGACGGCTCGGTGCGGGGAATTTACCACGAATCAGGCCCTCTTGGACAGAAAGAAGCCCCACAAATATGCAGGGCTTCTTCGATCTTGTTTATTGCGTTTTAAGGGGCTTGATCAGGCGTGGGCGCCGCCGGACATCACCAGAACGACAATCAGGCCTACGATGAAGCCAAAGAGCGCCATCCAGGTTTTTGATGACCAGGTGTTGCGACCGCCTAGGACGCGTGCTTTGCGACGGTAATCGCCGGTGTGCACTCGAACGGACATGGTTTGCTGGCTTGGCATATCAATCCTCAATTTCTCGCGGGTCCGCTGTTTCAGGACCGATGATAAGCAATCAAAGTGGTGAGGCCTTACACGCTCAACCACGATTGGTTTGTTATGTTAGCATAGTTATCGACCCATATGTAAAAAATAATGAGATAAAAACATAAATCGGTCGCTAAAAGATGGGGATAAAGCCCCATTTTAGCTCGGAGATCCATCCCCAGAGCTTTCCGGCCCGAAACAAGAATTCTAGCCCGACAATCATCACCAAAATGGCGGCAATCAGGTTAAAACGGCGTTGTAGGACGGGAGCGAGGCGTCCGGCGCCCAATCCGACGGCGACCATTACCGGCAGAGTGCCGAGTCCGAACATCACCATCGTGCCGGCTCCTTCAATGGCTGAGGGCGAAGCGAGGGCCGCGCCGGCCATGGCGTAAACCGGTCCACAGGGTAGGAATCCGTTCATTACGCCCAATAAGTAGCGTCCGGCCATGCTGCGCGTGCCGATGAGACTCATGAATTTGGCGGCCGTGAACTTGCCGAGACGGCTGCTTTCAACCCAGCGCGTCGTTGGTAGCCATCCGCGCAAGCCGAGTCCCATCAATAACATCATCAATCCTGAGGCAAAAAAGAGCCAAGCTCGCATTGGGGTCGAGGGTCCGCTGTGGCGAGCGGCTGTGGCTAACAAGCCAAAGAGGAGGCCGATTAATGCGTAGGAATTGATTCGGCCGAGATGATAGACAATCAAAGCAGGCAGCAGCGAGCGCACGCGGTGGTCGTTTTTTCCCTGGGCAAGACTGAAGGTGCTGACCAGAGGGCCACACATGCCGATGCAATGGCCGAGGCTCGTGGTCACGCCAATACCAAACGCAGCCCAAATGGTGAGGGCAAGGGTGTCGACGTCGGGCATGGTGCCGCAGCAAGATTCCATAAGAGTCGCTCCAATGTGAAGAATTGATGCCCACCAATAGTAGGAGAGATTGCGGTTGAATTCAAAGAGTGCGAGTGTTGACGCATCCCGACCGCCTCTATAAACTTGGTCCATCGTCGCAGTCACTTCTATCGGCAGAGGATTACCTTGTCAGACCTGTCAAAAAAAATATTGCTCTTGGTGATGTCTTCGTTGATCGCGTTGATCGCTGGTGAGGTGATTTTACGGGCTATTGGTTACGGCACCATCACGCCTGAACTGAATTTCGGAGTGAATACGAAGCTGTCTTTGGACCGTGGGCAATTTGCCGCTGACCCCGATTTGTTTTGGGTTCTGCCGCCGCACGCGCTCGATAAACAGGTTCGCGCCGTGCAACCAAACACGCCTGTGCCGCCGAAAGGAAGCGCGCGACGAGTATTGGTCTTGGGCGATTCGTGTTCGAAAATATCACAGAAAATCTTTCCCTATTCCGCTCTGCTTGAAGACAGCTTAGGCAGCGACGTTGAAGTTTGGAACGCTGCCGTGCCCGGCTACACGAGCTGGCAGGGAAAAGTTTGGCTACAGAAACAACTGCTAGCCATGCGACCGGATGTGGCGGTCATCTATTTTGGTTGGAACGACCACTGGCGCTCCACTGGCATTGCGGACGTCGACTACGCCGAACAGCAAAAACCAGGTTCCTTGAAGTTGTTGCGGCTGTTGCAAGATTCTCCCGAAGAGAGCCCACTGCGCGTTTCTCTCGCCCAATACAAATCGAATTTATCGAGTATGGTCGCTGATTTGAACGCGCAAGGCACGCGCGTGATCTTGGTGGCTGCGCCTTCGCACTTGACCGCAGAAGCGCGGCGCTTGCTGGTGACAACCGGCTACATGTTGCCAACTGACAACGCGGTCACCCTTCACCGAGACTACCTGATGGTTGTCAAACAAGTGGCCGACGATACCGACGCGGTGATGCTCAATGCTTCGGGTTTGTTCGCCCGACTCGATGCGCCGACCCAATTGATCATGCGCGATGGCATTCATCTGACAGATCGTGGTCACCAAGTGATGGCCAGTGTCTTAGCCGAAGCATGTGGCGCGGCTTTGATAGGTGGACCAGTGGCAACAGGCGCGGAGCTAGCCAAGCGGGCTAGCGACGCGTTTCCTGCGGTTAAGGAAGGGCAATAGATGTCATTCTTTGACGGCAAGGCAGGCGACCTCGGCAGGCCTTCATTAGCCTCGTTGTTTCCCTTGCGACAAGTCTTGGTGGTGGCCTTGGCCGCGCTGGCGTTGCGCGTTTTGTTTTGGCAGCTCGCCTCTTCGTCTGCCTTTTTGCACACACCGGTAGTTGATGGGTCCTTCTTCGATATCTGGGCTCGCACTTTAGCCGCTGGTCGCACTTTTCAGGAACAGGCCTTTTTTAAACCGCCTTTCTACGCCTATCTGCTGTCTTGGTTGTACAAGATGGGCTTGGGGTTATCGGCTGTCTTCATTTTGCAGATGGTTGTTGGCACGATCAGTTGTGTGTTGTCGTTGGCAGTAGGCCGATTTATTTTTTCAGCCCGCGTCGCTTTTTTTGCGGCGATTGCTGTAGCGTTGTTGCCCATCCTGCCGTTTTTTGAAGTTCAGCTTCTTGCCGAATCGTGGACCTTGGCGCTGACCTTGGCCGCGCTGTTGCCCGTCTTGGCTGTTGTCAGTGGCAAATCATCGTCGCGGGGGCGCGATCTCGCCATGGCGGGAATCCTGTTGGGCGTTGCGGCTCTCGGCCGGCCCAACCTGATGTTGGTGCTGGTTGTCTGTGCTGGTTGTGTGTGGTGGTCGGACCGGGCGCGGCATGGAATCATAGGCGTCGCGCCGTTGGTGGTGGGATTCTTGATCGCCGTCTCGCCAGCGACGCTGCACAATTTAAAATATGGCGAGTTTGCCCTGATCAGTGCCAACCTTGGCGTGAACTTATCTACCGGGCAGTCCGATGAAGCCGACGGTGTGTCGGCCATCCCCGTAGGCGTGCAGTGGGATGATATGCAGTTGCGTTCGCAACAGGCAGGCGCTCCGACGCCCGTGGCTTCTTCGAAGTTTTTGACCGGCGAAGCGTTGGCCTGGATGTCAAAGAACCCTGGGCGCACTTTGGGACTGTGGTTTAAAAAATCCGTTCTGGTGGTCAGCGGAGTTGAAATCCGCAATAACATCAACCCGATGTGGATGGCCCGCGAAGACGGTGTTTTTCTGCTGGCCCGCTGGTGGCCTGCGACCTGGCTTCTCGTGCCCTTTGCCGTCGTGGGCCTGATATGGGCTGGCCGTGGTTCGTCGACAGCCTGGATGATGAAGTGGTTGTTGCTGAGTCAGGCGGCGGCGATTATCCCGTTCTTTGTAACGGCAAGATTCCGCGCGCCGTTGTTGCCCTGGATCGCGTTGTTCGCCGTCGCTGGGGTTGGCGTCCTGCTTTCGGCGTACCGAGAAAAACGTTGGTTGCCGTTAGCGGTCTTGGTTGTTGGCATGGTCGTGGTCAATGTCGATTGGTACGGATTGAATCAAGAACGCTGGCTCGCTCGCGATCACTTTAATCAGGGACTCATCTACGCACGCGATTACGGCGGGCGGGTCTCAGATCCAGCCCAAGCCGAAACCCATTTCCGAAAATCATTGGCTTTGGATCCCGATGCCATCGACACCAACGAACGCTTCGGCGCGATGTTGCTCGTTCGCGCTCAACCGTTGATCCAGAGGGGCAACGCTCTGGTGGCGC
>JBLIOK010000171.1:0-5971 GCA_047639735.1 Candidatus Krumholzibacteriia bacterium
GGCGCGAGCCTCAGTCTGGTTCTCCTTGCCTTTTCCTCGCTTGGTAAACGATCAATCTTTGTCATGGTGTGGTGGGCGATCATGGTCATGGGTACTGAAACCATCAGTGCGATAGCCGAAGGGGTAGGTCAAGATTCGGTTCAGGCCATCAATTTTCTCGGCCAGTACCACAATGCAGGCGCTGTCATTTTTTCGGCGGCACCTCGCCTTGAGGTGAGCCCGATCGTGAGCTTTTTGATTTTGGTGGGTTGGACAACGGCGGCCATTTTGATTTTGAGGCGGCAAATTCGGCCTGTGGAGGTGGTCTCATGATGGGGGCTGGCGTCAGCGACGAAACCGCTCGCATCTCAGCGCGGCAAGTCGGCAAATGGTTCGGTGAAGTTATCGCTGTCAACAATTGTTCGCTCAATGTGGGCACAGGTGTCGTGGGATTATTGGGAGCTAATGGCGCGGGAAAATCGACTTTGTTCAAAATGTTGGCCGGCCTGATGGAGCCCAGCCACGGCAGCGTGAACGTCTTTGGGCGGAATTTGCGCGATGAAGTGGGTTGGTATCGCCGCATGGGCTTCTGTCCCGAGAGCGACGCCCTGCCCAGCTGGATGACGGGCCGCGAATTTTTGTCTTTGATGTTGCGATTGATGGGCTATGAAAAGGCCGAAGTCAATCGGCGCGTCGAATACTGGCTAGATCGATTCGAACTCACTGAAGCCGGCAACCGCCGCATGGGCGGATACTCCAAAGGTATGCGTCAAAAAATCAAGTTGGCCCAGGCCATGGCGCACGATCCGGAAGTTATTTTTCTGGATGAACCGCTCAATGGGATGGACCCCGTTAGCCGCAAGCAAAGCATCGAATTGGTGCAAGAGTTGGGCGCTCAAGGACGTACGGTTTTGGTCTCGAGTCACATTTTGCCCGAAGTGGAATCGATGACGAGCCAGATCATCCTTATCGATCGAGGCAAGGTCTTGGCCGAGGGCGGGGTCACCGATATTCGCGACAAGATGCCTGAACATCCTACGACCGTGGCTTTGGTGTCTGATGACGTGCGGCGACTGGCCGGTTTTTTGATTGGACAGGAACACGTTTTGGGCGTGGAAATCGAGTCCGCCGAGCGGGTTGTGGTGAGAACCGAGCACGCCATCAGTTTTTACCGTGCTTTGCCAAATTGGGTTTTGGAAAATGATCTTACGGTGAACGAAATACTTACCTTGGACGACAGCCTAGAAGCTGTGTTCCAGTACTTGACGGAGCGGTGATGGCGATGAGTGAACAAACAGTGAGCGGGGTTCCGCCCGTGAGCCCAAGCCAGGTCTCAACCCAACCCATGCCATCGTTTCAAGCCATCCTTTGGTTGGCCTGGTTCAGCATTCGCGAGATGTCTCGACGAAAACGGCTTTTAAGCCTTTCAGCAATCAACATGTTGCCGGTCTTGGTGGTTCTGGCGATCCGCATTTGGTTCAATGACATCGAGGTCACATCGCAAATGCAATTGACGGCATTGACCTACAATGTCTTTATTCCGTTCCTGATTCCGGTGGCTGCTATGGCCGTGGGAATACCTGCGATCGGCGAACAAATTGACGATGGCACCATCGTATTTACTTGGACCAGGCCAGTAAAACGGCGGGCGATCTACCTTGGCCGTCTGTTGGCTGCGCAGACTGTTGCTACGGCCGTCATGTCGGGTTCCCTGATATTGTGTTTCATCATCATGGTCAGCAATGGTATGGAGGTGATCACGTGGGATTTTCTAAAATTGTACCTCCTCACATTCATGATTATCGCCATCGGGGCGTTCAGTTATTGCGCACTATTTGCTGCCGTGGGGGCCTTCTTCAAGAAGCCCGTTTTGCCAGCCATTCTTTTTACTTTTGGTTGGGAAAACATGGTGACCGATATTCCGGCTCGTGTACAAGAATTGGGACTGCGCTTTCATCTGCAGAATTTGATCGAGCGCCCCACGACAACGCCAGATGACTTGCCTGGTCTTCTGGGCGCGATCTTGACCCAAGTGATCCACCGTGACCCTGTTTCAAAATTCCAATCCACAGGCGTTCTGGTCGCCGTCGCGGTAGTCTCAACCTTGGTCGGAATTTGGATCTTAAGAAACAAGGAAATAAGCAATTAAAATTCTGGGCGAAGAGTTCTACGCGCGGGCGACACTGGATGTCGCCCGCGATCTTTTAGGCGCAACTTTGTCGGTCACCGAAGCCGACGGCAGCATCACTTCTGGCCTCATCGTAGAAACCGAAGCGTACCGTGGCATTGATGATCCGGCGAGCCACGCCGGTCGCGGCCGCAGACCATGCAACACACCCAAGCCACACACGTACACCTGTTAAGTTTGACAACAAGAGGGGTTGGTATTAGCGTACTAATCAGATTCCCACCGCAATCGTAAGCCAATGTCGTGCAGCCGCCTTGATGCGACGATCTCGACTTACGTGATGATCTAATCCGTTGTCTGGTAATGACTAACGTCGTTTGCCAGATTTTGTATGTGCTGTTCTGTTCCACTGGGGTGCAGGACACAACTGTGGAGGACTCCATGCCCGCGAAAATTCGCATTCTCAGCTTGGTGCTGATGTCGGCGATGTTGCTGACAGCCAGCTTTACCAGCGCCCAAACCTACCTCGATCTCGAGGGTCAGGTGCAAGAATTCACTCTGGATAACGGAGTGCATTTTATTGTCCTGGAGGACCATTCGGCTCCTGTCTTTTCCTTCCGTTCCTTCGTCGACATTGGCAGCGCCAATGAAGTGCGCGGAATCACCGGCATTTCGCACGTGCTTGAGCACATGGCGTTCAAAGGCACCAAGGAAATTGGCACAACGGACTACAAAAAAGAGCTGAAAGCCATGGCTCTTGAAGACGAGGCTTTTGACGCCTTGAAAACCGAACGCTTGAAAGGCATCAACGCCGATCCAGCGAAGATTGAAGAACTCTCCGCCGCTTTTGAAGCAGCGAAAGACGCCGCCCGCGAGTTTGTCGTCACCAACGAGTTTGGTGCCATTGTCGAGAACAACGGTGGCCAGGGCATGAACGCCTACACCAGTGCTGATGAGACAGTGTACCTCTATAACATGCCGAGCAATCGCTTGGAATTGTGGGCCTATATTGAAGGTTCCCGCATGGCCCAGCCGGTATTGCGCGAGTACTACACCGAAAAAGATGGCCCTGTTATCGAAGAGCGCCGCATGCGCACCGACAACAGCCCCATTGGCCGGATGATTGAGCAATTCCTCAATCTGATGTTCATGGCCAACGGATACCATCACAGCACAATCGGCTACATGTCCGACTTGGAAAACATGAGCCGTGCCGATTGCCAAGCGTACTACGACAAGTATTACGTTGGCTCGAACTTCACAATCAGCATCGTGGGCGATGTGAATTTTGAAGACGTTCAGAAATACGCTAAGAAATACTTCTCCGATATCCCTGCGGGCAACCCGGGCGATGTGGAAACGTTGGAGCCCAAGCAATTGGGTGAAAAACGATTCACGATGAAGGATCCGTCGCAGCCGTTGTACGTTGCTGGTTATCACATCGAGAATATCCGTCACCCGGATTGGCCTGTGTATCAAGTGATCGGTGATGTGTTTGGACAAGGCCGCACCAGCCGCTTGTACAAAAGCATCGTCAAGGAACAAAACCTTGCCGTGCAAACCTTCACTTTCCCTGGCTTCCCAGGCACTAAATTCCAAACGGGAATGCTTCTCTTCGGAATGCCGGTTAAGGGAAAGACGGGCGCGGATCTTGAAGTCGCCTTCAATCTCGAAATTGACAAGTTGGTCGCTGATGGCATCACTGCCGACGAGTTGGAAGCTGTGAAACAACGCGCTCGTGCCAACTTTATCCGCGGCCTGATGGGCAATGCGGGCATGGCTGCTCAGTTGGCGCAATACCACAAAGATTATGGCGACTGGCGCGAACTGTTCAACGAAGTTGATCGCATCGAAGCCGTCACCTTGGAAGATGTCAAACGCGTTGCCGGTGAAGTCTTCATCGAAAGCAATCGCACCGTCGGTATCATTGAAACCGAAGACTCGGAATCCTAGAGAGCACCACGGCTCTGTTATTACAGAGTCAGGAAAGGAATATAACGATGCAACGAACGAATCGTAAAATCGGCCTGATGCTCCTCTTGGGGATCATTGTGCTGAGTATCGCGGCCCCGGCCGCGTTTGCAAAAAAGCCTTGGGAAAAGATCGAAATCCCAGAGCTTAACGAAGTTAAGATGCCAGAGTACAAACGGGTTGAGCTGGAAAACGGCATGATCTTGTTTCTGGCTGAAGACCATAAATTTCCGTTGATCCAACTGAACGCCACTATTGATGCAGGCGGCTTCTATGAGTCTGCGGACAAAATTGGTCTAGCACCTATGACCGGTACCGTGATGCGTAGTGGCGGTACGGCTACTCGCAGCGGCGACGAAATTGATGAGTTGGCCGAGGCTCGTGGGCTTTCGGTTGAAACCTCCATCGGCGCCTCAAGTGGTTCGGCCTCGCTATCAGCGATGGTCGAAGATACTGATCTCGGCATCGAGTTGTTGGCTGATATTTTGCGCAATCCTGCCTTCCCAGAAGATAAAATCAAACTGGCAAAAGAGCAGATGAAAGCGGGCATTGCCCGTCGTAATGATCAACCTCAAGGCATCGCCCAGCGCGAGGCCATGAAGGCTGTATTTGGTTCCGACCATCCCATGGCCCGCCATTCCGAATACGAAACAATCGCTGCTATTGGTCGCCAGGACATGGTCGACTTTCACAACGATTGGTTCCATCCCGATCGCATGTATCTCGTGATCATCGGTGATTTCAACAGTGATGAAATGATCGCTAAGATCACCGCTGCTTTTGACGGTTGGGAAAAGGCCACCAAGCCTTTGCCAGCTGACCCTGAAATGCCCGCGTTTCCACGTACTGTGAACATTGTGGACAAGGACGACCTGACTCAGTCTACGGTCTTCATGGCCCACAAGGGTATCCGGGCAGATGACTCCAATTATGCGGCCATCCAGGTGGCTAACTATGTTTTGGGTGGCGGCTTCGCTTCGCGCCTGTTCAGCGAAGTGCGCAGTCGTCAAGGATTGGCTTACGCTGTGGGTAGCTCCGGTGGAACAGGCTTCCGTAATCCTGGTCTGTTCGTAGGTTTCACCATGACAAAAACCGAAACCAGTCAAAAAGCTGCCGACGCGGTGATGGCTGAATTGGTGAAGATGACTGTGGAAGAAATCACGGATGCCGAATTGGCTCAGGCCAAAGACGCCATCCTGAATTCGGAAGTATTTAGCTTTGACACCAAGAGCGAAATCCTCAATCGCGCTGTGATGTACGAGCGTTATGGTTACCCTTCCGACTTTCTGCAAACTTACCAAGAGAACGTCAAAAACATGACCAAAGCGGATGTCTTAACAGCGACTCAAGCTGTATGGCATCCCGAAGACATGACGCTGCTCGCAGTAGGTAACTACAAAGAGTTCGATGGTGACTTCACCGCCTTTGGCCCAGTGACGATGGTCGACATCACGATCCCCGAGGCTGCCTTGGATATCCCCATGGCAACGGATCTGAGCTTGGAAAAAGGTCGGGCCTTGATGATGGCGTCAGCCGAAGCTGCTGGCGGTATGAAGAGGATTACCGGCCTGAAGTCCTATTCCGAAACTCTCGTATTGGACGCCACCATTCAAGGCATGGATATGACCTTCACCATTGATAAATCGGTGATCTATCCCGACAAAATCCATACGGTGCAGAAGACTCCATTTGGTAACATGAAAAGCGTTGTCTCCGGAGATATCGGCTGGTCCGAGTCGCCCATGGGCAACAAAGACATGGAGCCCGCTGAAGTGACGACGGCGAAGGAAGAGTTGATGACTGACACTTTCGGTATGATCCGGAATATGGATGCCTACACCTTCCAGGCACTCGACCCCAAAGAGGTTGAGGGCAAGATGTGTAATCCTGTTT
>JBLIOK010000172.1:0-5958 GCA_047639735.1 Candidatus Krumholzibacteriia bacterium
CTAGACGAACAGCAAATCAGTGATTTGGTGGCCTTCCTAGAAAGCCTGACCGCCACGCGTTTGCTCAGCGACCGGGTGGACCCAACAGTGCCGGCATCGGTGCCCAGTGGGTTGACAACAGTGCCAGTTTTGCCGCCAAGTCTGGACAACAATTTCCCCCGCTAGGTCGACAGAGTGGCCGCGATCTAGTTATTGTTGTTTCTTGAAGGCGCAAACAATGTCGTTTCTGGCTCTTGCCGACGCCGACCACGAATGATTCCAATCGATGCGGAGATTCCAATGTCCGATGTTTTCCGTCCTTTTGCCGCCGCCATACTGGCGCTCGCCGTATTGGTCGCCAGTAGCGAAAAAGGGTTTGCCGAACCGCAGTTCGTCGACCGCGCTCTTGAGCGCGGCATCGACATCAAGTGGTCTAGCTTTTATCCCGCTGGTGACCTCGGTGCAGGTTTGGCTATGGAAGACTATGATCACGATGGCGACTTGGATGTATTTGTTGCCACCAAGCGCGGTGCCTTTCTCGGCGTTTTCCGTAATGACGGCGCCACCTTTACAGACATCAGCGGCAGCCTTGCCCTCAGCCTCGACTACGACATCAAACAGGTTCTATTTGCAGATCTGGACAACGATGGCTGGCGCGAGCTCATCCTCTCGACCTGGCTTCCCGACGAAACAGGCAACAGTTTTTTAGGCAGCCGTTTGCACATTTACCAAGGCCAATCTGACGGCACTTTTTTGCCGCGCAATAGCGCTGTGATCGACTCGACGATGGCTGGTTTGGCGACCGGCGTGGCCGCGGGCGATTTGGATCGTGACGGAGACCTTGATTTGTACATCAGCGTTTGGAAACTGGGGCAAGCTGACGCCACAAGCAGCAACCGAATGTTGCGGAATGACCGCGATTGGAATTTTTCCGACCAAGCCGCAGAATTGGGTGTGGACGACCAAAAGAAAAGCTATCAAGTGATGTTAGCCGACCTTAGCGGTGATGATTGGTTAGATATTGTCGTCGCCGAAGACAAACGCGGTGGCGCGACTTATTACGAAAGCAACGGAGACGGCACTTTCACCGACCGCACAGATGCCAGCGGTTTGGATGGGTATGTGTTCGTTGGTGGCATCAAAGCCGACGGCATGGGTTTGGCGGTCGGCGACATCGACGGTGACTTTGACCTCGATCTCTATATGACCAACATATTTGACGGCAACCTCTTGTATCGCAACAACAACGACGGAACTTATACCGATGTCGCCGTCAGCAGCGGCACGGTCAGCTATCGCATCGGCTGGGGCTGCAACTTTTTCGATTGCGACAACGACCAAGACCAAGATCTGTACGTGACTAATTTCGGTAACAATGGAGCCGGCAATAAAACCGACCGCCTGTACCGCAACCTCTCTAACGGCACCTTTGAAGATATTGCCGAGACGGCCGGCATCACACTGTCTGACGATGGCTTTGGGATGGCTGCTGGCGACATCGACGGCAATGGCGCGGTTGATATTTTACTCAGTCAGGCTGGAACGCCCGTGCGTCTTTTGATGAACGAAGGCGCAATCGGCAATTGGTTAAAAATTGATCTGGTCGGAACCGATTCCAATCGGGATGCCGTTGGTGCGAAAGTGAAAATTTGGGCTGGCGAAACCGTGCAATTTTTTGAGCAGCACGCGGGCGAAAGCTATCTCAGCTATCATTCCCACGCCATGGATATTGGCTTGGCAAGCGCAACAGTCGCCGATTCCGTGTCTGTCTGGTGGCCCACCGGAGAGACGGAAATGTGGTACGATTTGGCGGCCGGCGAACGACACGTGCTGACCGAGTCCTCTTCGCAAATCACAGCACCTGAGATGTTAGCCAGTTGGGTCAACTCCACCCTCATGGTTACTTGGCAGGTATCAGACCCGTTGTTTTGGGATTCCTTTGAACTATGGCGTGAAGGCTCTGACGAACCAGAATTTGTCGCCTCGCAAGATGCCGTGCCAAACCAGTTTTCCTACAGCGTGAATGATCACGACGCGACCAACAGCACGTCATATTCTTTACGATCTGCTCGCTCTGGAAGCGGCGAAATCTTCACCTCGAATCTTGACGCTCCGGCCGAAGTGCCACTGAGTGGCTTGCAGCTTGATTCACCACGCCCCAACCCCTTCAATCCTCGTGTCGTGCTGCGCTACTACGTGCCCAATAGCGAAACACCAGAATTGCGGATTTACGACGTCAAGGGGCGTGAGATAGCCCGACTGGCCGCATCTGGTGGCGGAGGCTGGCAATCGGCGACCTGGAATGGAATCGACAGCAGCGGCCGTGCCATGGCCAGTGGTGTCTATGTTTTTGAAATTCGAACCAGCGCCGAATCCCGCACAACGACAATGTCATTGATTCGCTAAAGCAGTCAGAAATCATGACTCCTCGTTGGCCCGATTACGTTCTATTATTGACGGCTATCAACAACGACAACCGCACCTATTACAAAATTCCGTAACGACAATGTGATGGTTTGAATCGCAATGGATTTCGTGTTATACATGAGGTCTTAGCAATCAATTCTATCTCAATTTCGAAGGATTCCCTGTTATGAAGATCTTGCGGAACGTATTGCCAGTTATTCTTGTTGTCGCCTTGCTTGTGCCCAATATGGCGCTGGCAGAAGGCAGCTCTGGGCCGGTAAACCTCAGTCTGTTTGCCCCCATTCAAATTCTGGATGAAACGAAATCGGTAGACGCCTTTCGCTTCAGCTTGATTTACGGTGTGAATCAAGACCTTACTGGTGTGGACATCAGCTTGGTTGGTGTCAACAAGGGCGACCTATTGGGTGTCCAGTGGGCCGGTGTTGGCATCGTTGATGGCGATGTGACAGGGATTCAACTTAATTTTGTATCAATGGCTGGTGGGAACATGCAAGGCGTCCAAACGGGTGTCTACACTAAAGCTGGCATGGGCAGTACTGGACTGCAGTGGGGTTTTCTCAACACGGCAGAAGATTTCAGTGGTTTACAAGTGGGATTGGTCAATATCACGGAGAACATGCGCAGCGGACTACAAATTGGTCTCATTAATGTGATCAAGAGCAAAGATAAGCTTAAAATACTTCCGTTAGTAAACTGGGTATTCTAAAAGTTCCTGCAGTTAAAATCGAGAAGAGTTCCTGTTGTAAACAGGAACTCTTCTCTTTTTGTCGCCCTTTAATTTTGACCTTGGCGGCGCAGGATTGGCATAATCGGCGCATTCTGTCCAGCCGTATTGGTTGTATTGCACGATCAATTCTTATGCTAGACTTGCCCGAAGAAATAAACATTCACAGGTCATTCTAATATTAAAGGTGGAGGCTTATTGCTATGAGCAACGGAAACGATACCAGCCATGTGGACCGAGCAATGGATGTCGCCATAAGGCTGGCATTTATCGGGTTCATTGTCTATTGGTGCGGAAGGATTTTTGCACCATTTTTTCTGCCGGTATTGTGGGGGGCCATCATTGCAGTAGCGCTTTACCCCTTGTTCTTAAAAATGAAAAAGAGCCTCGGTGAACGCAACCGAACCGCTGGAATTCTTTTTATCGCGATTTCGCTAACCTTGGTCATTGCACCGACCGCCGTCTTAACCGAATCGCTGATAGACGGTGCGACCTCCGTCAGAGACAAGCTTGATGCTGGCACCCTGACCGTACCGCCACCAAGCGAGAAAGTAAAAGAATGGCCCGCAATCGGCGAGCGCACCTACGGCGCCTGGTTAAAAGCCTCTCAAGACTTGGGCGGACAATCGTCAAAATATACAGAGCAAGTCAAATCATTCGCTTCATGGTTAGCCGGCACGATCGCGGCCATGGGCGGGGCAATTATTCAAACCATCATCTCCTTGATACTCGCGGGCGTCTTTATGATGAACGCTATCGGCGGCGGCCGGGTCGCCTACGCTTTTGCTGACCGGATCGGCGGTGAAGACGCGCGTGAACTCGTTTCCATTTCCATCGCAACAATTCGCAGCGTGGTGCGCGGAGTACTCTTGGTCGCCATCATACAAAGCTTAATGGCGGCGGTTGGGCTTTGGTTTGCGGGAGTGCCCGCGGTTGGACTATGGGCGGCCATCGTTCTGATGTTAGCCATTGTACAACTGCCTCCCATTCTCATTCTAGGACCCATTGCTGCTTACGTATTTGCTTCCAATGACAGCACGACCATATCCATCGTGTTTTTGATCTGGAGTATCGTCGTCAGTGGAGCGGATGGATTTCTCAAGCCTATTTTTCTGGGACGCGGTGTTGCCGTGCCGATGTTAGTCATCCTGCTTGGCGCAATCGGCGGCATGATCACAGCCGGCATCATTGGCCTGTTCCTCGGTGCGGTGATTCTTTC
Organism: Candidatus Krumholzibacteriia bacterium; assembly: GCA_047639735.1. Lineage (GTDB taxonomy): Bacteria > Krumholzibacteriota > Krumholzibacteriia > LZORAL124-64-63 > LZORAL124-64-63 > JAGRNP01. The sequence continues at coordinate 4,350 of JBLIOK010000172.1, forward strand.
GATCGGCTACAAAGTGACGCAATCATGGCTGGGGGAAAGTGTCGGCGACGGTGACACTACCGCGACCGACTAGTATGAGAGCAAATAATTTTGGGATGATATATATGCAGAAATTCTATCTGGGAATCTTCTTGGTGTGCGCGTTTTTGGCAAGCACCAAGGGGACCGGCCTTGCTCAGAGCGACACCAAGGCAACGGCATTACCCGACTCTTCGGCCATCGCCGAAGTTTTGGGCGATGCAACCGCCATGGTCAAGCTGCGCAGCAAGGAACTGTTCCTGGTCCACGGTGAAAGTTTTGTCAGCGCCAAAGACCGTGCAGATGGTATAAGCGAGGCTGTTTTGGCGGTGGCAGAATCCGTCAAGTTGTCGCCGAGTGACTTGAGAATCGTCAGGGACGAGAGGGTCACAGCTACGTTGATCATGTGCGACCGGGTCTTTTTGGCCGCGGTCTGGGCGTATGAAGCGGAAGCCATGAACCTAAGCCAAGAAGAGCTCGCCACCGAACGCATGGAGATTATCCGCGACGCCCTCAAACAGTATCGAAATGACTTTAGCTCGGGCTCGATGATCACGGCGATCATTTATAGCGCAGGTGCAACGATATTATTAGTCGTCTTGATCACGCTTATTGTGCGACTAAGACAACGGCTTGAGAGTTCACTTGTTGATCGCGTTGGCCAACGAACACTCTTCAAGGTTCTCAAGGGTGAAGCCCTGATAGACGCTATCGGGGCCATCAATCGGATCGTTCAGTTTTTCGCCATTTCCTGGTTGGTTCTGATCTATTTGAATTTCCTATTGAGCCGGTTTCCATGGACATACGGGATTGCATCGCAGGTTTATAGCCTTGCAGCTGGGCCGTTGCGAGCTTTCGGTACAGCCATGCTGGAACAGATTCCGTCTTTGTTCTTTCTCGCGTTTATCATTGTTCTGACCACGTTCATTCTGCGCGGAATTCGTTTTTTCTTCAGAGAAATCGAACGCGAACGCATTCGGATCAACGGTTTTTACGCCGAATGGTCACGACCAACCTTCAACCTTATTCGGCTTGTCGTCATTGCGTTTTCTATCGTGGTGGCGTTTCCGTATATCCCGGGCTCGGGATCAGGCGCCTTCAAAGGCGTGACTTTATTTATGGGTCTTTTGGTTTCGTTGGGCTCGGGTTCAGCCATGGCCAACATCGTATCCGGCATTATTCTGATTTATATGCGACCATTTTCCGTCGGTGATAGAATTCGCATTGGAGAGGCTTTTGGCGATGTGGTCGACCGCAACCTTTTGACGACCCGCATACGAACGCCTAAAAATGAGCGCGTGACAATCCCTAACACGAACATCCTCAGCGGCCAAATCATCAACTACACTTCGAATGCTCGAACGACTGAATTGATCGTACACACCGAGATAACCATTGGCTATGACGTGCCCTGGCGCGACGTGCACGCCATGATGATCGATGCTGCCGGCCGCACCGAAAACATTCTGGATGAACCAAAGCCCTATGTATTGCAGACGGCCTTGAATGATTTCTACGTAGAATATCAAATCAACGGCTTTACCGACAAACCACGGGCGACACCCACGACTTATTCAGAATTGCGCCAACA
>JBLIOK010000173.1:0-5942 GCA_047639735.1 Candidatus Krumholzibacteriia bacterium
GTCGATCAGATGGAAGCGCGATTTCCCTACGGCGCCCCTTCGCTCTTGGCCTGCGAACGTTTGGCTATTCGCGGCGATGTGTATTTTGGCAGGGACGTCGTTCTTACGGGTGAAGTCTCGATCAATACCGAATCCGATGATGTCCTGTACATTCCCGATGGTGCCCATTTAGAAGGAAAATCGCCTTAGCCGGACTTGTGGCGGCAAAAAAACCTCAATTCGCGCAGATCCAGACCGATAATCACTAGAGAAAGCAAATTTCCTTCTATGTGAAGATCGGGAAATCATGTTCGCGTCACCGGAGTCCTTGCACAACAAAGTCGATGAAGAGCGGTCCCAAAGTCGGGCCCGGGTGGCGATCTCTATCGTCTCATTCGTCGCGTATGTGGGTATGGGCTTAGTCAATGGTTCATGGCAGACCAAGTCCTTTGCGGGCGGTTTGAGCACGATTGTTGCCTACTTTGTGTTTGCGCTGGTTTGGTTCTCAATGGTGAAACGCCGGCCTGGGAAAAACCCTGGCCGGCGTTTGGTCACGATCGCCACTGATCTCGGTATCATGACATTTTTTATGTTCCTCGGTAGCCAACATGTCACGTCATACTACCCGATATTCCTCTGGGTGATCATTGGCAATGGTATACGTTTTGGCGAGCGGTTTCTGCAATTTGGTGTTATTGCCGGGACAATTGGGTTTGGCTCACTGCTTATATTTGACGAGTACTGGAACTCTCATCTGAATTTGGGCATTGGCTTGCTGCTTGGTGTGATTGTGCTGCCCATGTTCTTTATGGGCGTGCTGCGTCGTTTGCGCCGTGTGACGGCATTGGAAGTTGAACTCGCTAAGTCCAAGCTGGCCGACAAGGCCAAAGACCAATTCTTGGCAACCATGAGTCACGAGATCCGCACGCCGATGAACGGTGTTTTGGGTATGGCCGAGTCGCTGCGCGAAACCAAACTTGATGAAGAACAGAAGGAACATTTAGAAATTATCACCAGTTCGGTGGAGTCTTTGCTGCATATCATCAATGACATTTTGGATTATTCAAAAATTACTGCCAACAATTTGACTCTTGAATCGGTGCCGTTTGACCTGCGGCAGGTGCTTGGTGATGTCAAACAACTCCTGAATGCGGCAGCCGAAGCTAAGCACATTGACCTGCAATTCGAGTTTTCCGATGACAAACCGAGACACTTTCGCGGCGATCCCACTCGTTTGCGGCAAATCGCCCTCAACCTCGTGGGCAATGCCATCAAATTCACCGCTTCAGGTCGTGTGAAGCTGTTCTGTAAAATCAATGCCAAAGACCCGGCCAAATTGAAGCTGATTATTGAAGACACCGGCATCGGCATTCCCGAAGACCGTCTGCTTGCTATTTTCAAACAGTTTGAGCAAGGAGACAACAGCACCACGCGCGAATTTGGTGGCACGGGTTTAGGCCTGGCAATTAGTCGGCGCTTGGCGTTGATGATGGGCGGTGAAGTTTCCGTCGAAAGTGCCGTTGGAGAAGGCAGTGTCTTTACGGTTGATCTGGTGCTGGAACCATGTGCTCCACCAGCGCTGCCAAAATCTCTGCCGACGGTTAAGAACTTGCCCAATTATGGTTACAAGGCGCTGGTCGTCGAAGACAACAAATTTAACCAGATCGTCATGCAAAATTTGGTGAAACGAATTGGCATCACCGTTGATATCGCGGAGAACGGCGCGGAAGCATTAGAGATGGTGGACCAGAACGAATACGATCTCATATTTATGGATGTTCGCATGCCGGTGATGAACGGGCATGAAGCTACCCAGCACATCCGTGCACGCAGCGATGCGAAGGCGCAGCTGCCGATCATTGCCGTTACCGCCGAAGCCACAAAACACGATGTCGGCGAATGCTTGAATTCTGGGATGGACCGCCACTTGTCTAAGCCATTGCGGATAGTAGACTTGGTTGCGATAATTGACGATCTTGGGATATTGAAAAGTACTCTAGCTTAATATCTCGGCAGCCGAGTAGTGCCTAGAAACGGGTGTTTCTTGGCAACCGATCTTCAAAATTAAATCTCATCCTTAGCCATGGCCTTTTCCTTAGCCATGGCCTTCTAGTGTCTTGCCCACCGCTGGTGATGCCGCCGGCAAATTAGCCCGACGATTTTGGGCTTGCACCAACCGCTCGATCATACGCAAGTCGCGATCGGTCAAGTTAAGAGCCGCATCAACCCACACCGTGGTGATGGCGATCAATTCTTCATAGGTAACGGGATTGACGCAGCGCCTGATTTTGTTCATGGCCATGTGAGAGTTTCCGCGTTTGCGATGTCGTTGGATGTATTTCAGAGTCGCTTCTTCGCCTTCGCCGTCTTCGGCCAAGACATCCACCAAGCCCATTTCATACATCTCTTCTGCCGTTAACAATTCGCCGCTCATGATAATACGTTGGGCGATGGCGGGGCTGGTTTTGCGGACGAGAAAACTGTAAGCGCCCATGCCGGGTATGAGGTTGAAAAGCACCTCGGGCAAACCAAACTTTACGCTGCGTTCGGCAATGACGACGTTGCTGCTGATGGCCGCTTCCATGCCGCCGCCCAAGGCATCGCCCTGGACCAAGGAAATCGTAGTCAGCGGTTGGTCAAAATTGATGGCGTTTGGATACAGCACATCGATGCAGCTCTTCGCATAGGCAAATAACCCATTGCGATCGCGCGCCCGAATGAGGCGCGCGAATAATTGCAAATCGCCACCGAGGTTGAAGACGCCGGGTGTCCGGCTGGCAATCACCGTGTACCGCACGGGCAGTGCGTTGGCCTCGCTGCCACCACCGTTAACGCGAACCAATTGTTCTTGAAAGCGACTCAGTTCGCTCAATAATTCGAGATTGAAACATGGTCGGGCGTGGGGCGTCAGGTAGTACCAAAGAGCTTTTAGCTCCTGATCATAGGATACTTCGAGTTGATCGAAGGGTCCCCATACCGTATCGGCGCTGGGCGTGGGTTTCATGAAGTTCCTCTTGGTTTCGATTTTTGCCTCCGCACACTGTCTTTCGTTAGCTACAGTTTTGGCGCGAATCGTGCCGAAATCCATTAAATTCGATCTAAAGTGAATGTCGATCAGTCCCTCAAATACTTCCTAATTCGACTAAACTCTAACACAGTATCATGCGATGCGAAAAGCATTTGTTGCCTCTCCTTACGAAATTGTTTGAGGACTTTAAGTGGTATCTGTACAGGCTTTGCACGGATATTAGGGATGTTCGGAGTTAGTTTCTCTTAATCAAGGGCCCATGGTGTCGATAACGATGGGTAGAGCCGTTGTATCAGAAAAACCAGTCCAGTTTTTTAGGCATCATGGGAGATATCATGGGAGAAATCAAAATCGCATCAAGCTCGCCAAATTCGGCGTTTGTGCCCAACAAAATGACGGGGCAGGCCAAACAGGTTGATCTTGATTTTTGTGCTCAGCAGGTTGAGCGCGCCGGACGGTTTCTCGAAGCTGGCAATATCGATGGCGCTGAAGCGGCTTTGCGTCAGGGTCTCGAACGTATGCCGGAGAATCCTGAATGTCTGGCCTATCTTGCCGTGTGCCTAGCTGCCGGCAAGCGCAAATTTGTTACGGCCGAAAAACTTGTTAAGAATATCATCAAAAACAACCCCTATGACCCTACCGCATGGTATGCCCTTGGTCGTATAAACTTGCTTGGCGGCCGTCGCCAGCAAGCATTTAAAAACTTTGAGCAGGCAAAACGAGTCGCACACGATGATCGTGATCTTGAAGTTGCGGTAGAAAAAATGGATCCGCGGAAAGGGTCGGTTATCGGCTTTCTTCCGCGCAACCACTTTTTGAACATTTGGCTCGGACGTATCCGAGCGCAATTCAGCAATTAGATCAGCTTTCTTTGCGCCAGACGGACATCTGAGCCACCGAATGTTGAAATTTGCGCGCCGTTTCCCGGATCACAAACTCCACGTCCTGAGCTTCGCCCTGTTGCACAAAGTGGGGGGCGAGGGCTTCGCCTAATCCCATCAATGTCGTGACGTTCTCGCCATTAACTTTTTTTCCGCCGAGCCAGTTTTCTTTGTCAGTGAACTCTTCGAGCCAAGTGTACGGCGAGAAAATCACCAAGGTGCCTCCGGCTGTCATGCGTTCGCGGATTCGGTCCAGGAATATTTGGGGATCGGATAACCGGTCGATCAGGTTGCAAGCTAATACCAAATCGTAGTCCTTAAAATGGGGCTTGAGGTTGTGGGCATCGCCTTGCCAAAATTCAACTTTGTCCTTTGTCTCGGTCAATCCTAGCTCGGCCAGCGTGCGTTCATGATGGGACACCAGTTCGCCTTCAACCGGAAGTGTGTAAAGCACTTGTCCATTTTTTTGCATGTCGTGGCCGACTTTAACGAACCGGGCCGAAAAATCGATTCCGGTCACGAAGTCGCAAAATGTGGCGAGCTCAAATACAGCACGTCCGGTGGCGCAGCCTAAATCCAAGGCTCTCTTGATGGGGCGACCTTGCACGGCTTCGCGGCACAACTCTGCCGTTTTGCGGGGGAAGTTGGCGACCCCGTGATAATCGTCTCCGTAATGAAATTCACAGTACTGACCTACCAGTGCGTCCGTCTCATAAATATCGCCCTGCATTCTGACCTCCTGGGTTGTTTCGACGTAACGAAATCCCGCGTGTTGATAAAAGTGACGTCGAAAGGCATAGCGCGAATCATGTGTTGCTTCGTTGCCGGTGCTGATCCAGGAGCCACCTTTCATCAAGTTGTGCTGATTGTCAAAGGTGGGCACTGAGAAATCGTCATAATTGGGGTGAACCTTAAAGCCAGGTAGTCCCATGATAGGCGATTCCGTCCACTGCCAAACATTGCCTCGCAAGTCGCCAAATCCAGCGTTAAGGTGCCGATCAACGGGGCACGATGAGGCAAATTCGAGGAGGCTGATATTACCTTCCTGACCATCCCACTGTGGCTGGTCGGCCAACCCGACGTGGTCCCACAAACGGTACCATTCTTCCTCAGAAGGCAAGCGTACCGGGCGTCCCGTCGTTTGAGCCTTCCAGTTACAGAAGGCTTTTGCTTCCAGCTGATTCACTTCCGCTGGCCAGTTCCATGGCATGTCAATTTCTTCGGCTAAACATCGCAGGCGAAATTTCCCAGGACCAGCTTTGCGCCAGAACAAGGGCATCGCAGCTTCTTTGAATGCGCGCCAAGACCAACCTTCGGCCGTCCACCATTTTTCGGTGTCGTAGCCGCCAGATTCAACGAATTCCAAAAACTCACCATTGCTCACCAAGTATTGTGAAGCTTTAAACGACTGTATGTCACGCTCAAGTTTGCCGTATTCGTTGTCCCAGCCGTAGAGGTGATGGCTGCGCTCTTTTCCCAAGCTAACTTTTCCACCAGGCACCGGCAGCAAGGCATTGGTCGGTGAAGCGCCAGTGTCTGCGCAAACGGGCCAGGCGGCATCTGGCTTGACCATTTTCAGAGGCAGTTGGCGCATCAAAACCGAACTGGTTTCCAAGTGGATGCGCTCGTGCTCGACGCCCATTAAGATGGTCCAGGCGGGATGCTCCCAGCTGATGGGTATCGTGATTTCCATCGTATCGATGGCCTCGATCACGACTTTTCTAACTTCATCACGGTAGGCCAAGGTGTCGGCTACAGATGGCCATTCGTAGTCGTTTTTGTTGATGTCGTCCCAGCTCATTTCGTCCACGCCAATGGCGAACATGGATTCGAAGTGAGGGTTGACGCGGTCGGTGATGATGCGGGCAAGCGTCAACTTGTTAACAAAAAAAGTGGCCGTATGGCCCAGATAGAAAATCAACGGATGCCGCAGCGGGTCGGCCTTCATATAGTAGGCTTCGTCGTCGTTCATGATGTCGAACAAGCGTTCGTACAATTCCCACGTTGACGTGAAATAGTTGCGGATTTCTTGTCGCTTGTCAGTAGCCGTGCCG
>JBLIOK010000174.1:0-5921 GCA_047639735.1 Candidatus Krumholzibacteriia bacterium
AATTACAAACGAGATATGCGAATTGTAATTATGGAGCGGGCTACCGGGTTCGAACCGGCGACATTCAGCTTGGGAAGCTGATGCTCTACCAACTGAGCTAAGCCCGCTCCGCACCCGGAAATTAACACATCGGCATCATTTCTGTCAAAGGTGTCACCGTTATCCGAAAGACCTCAAGGCGTGGACTAAGAATTTCTGCTATCCTATTGATTCCCCATTCACGCAACTTCGGAGGCAACATGCGCACCTCTTCAAGGCCAGCAATATTCACCGCCCTCGTTTTTCTTACACTGACTCTGCAAGGGGCGCAAGTAGCAACAGCGGCGGTAGAGCAGGTGATCTCGGGCCTCATTGATCCCGTCCGACTCGTCGCTCCTAGTGGTGACCCGCGGCTGTTCGTAGTCGAACGCCCGGGCCTGATCCGTATTTTCAGCCAGAGCGGCACCGCCATAGGCACTTTTCTGGACATTAATTTACAAACAAACCCATCCGGCGAACGTGGCTTACTCGGCTTGGCATTCCCACCAGACTACGCCACTACCGGTCGCTTCTACATCAGCTACACCAACCTCAGCGGCGATACCCGTATCGCGCGATTCACGGTCGACTCCGCGAATCCCGACCTGGCCGATGCCAGCAGCCAGGAAGACATCCTCGCCGTGGATCAGCCCTTCAGCAATCACAACGGCGGCCACATTGAATTTGGACCGGATGGTTACTTGTATCTAGGGTTGGGCGATGGCGGCTCCTTCGATGACCCGGGCAACCGCGCCCAAAATGACCAATTGCTCTTGGGGAAAATGTTACGCCTAGATGTGAGCACGCCTACCGGCTACGCGATCCCGCCAACCAACCCTTTTGTGGGCGAGTCTCCACGCGACGAAATCTGGGCCCAAGGATTACGTAATCCGTGGTGCTTTGCCTTCGACCAAGCCACCGGCGATTTATACATTGGTGACGTGGGGCAAGACCTCAAAGAAGAGGTCAATGTGCAGCCCGCCGACGAAGTTGAGGGTCTGAACTACGGCTGGCGTTTAATGGAAGGTGAGGATTGTTTTAACCCTTCCAGTAATTGCAATGACGGCAGCTTGATTTTGCCCATACACACCTACACTCATGGCGGTAATCCTTTTCGCTGTTCAATCAGCGGTGGCTACGTATACCGCGGCAATAATTTGCCATCATTCGATGGGCGTTACTTCTTCTCGGATTATTGCAGCAATCAAATCTGGAGTCTGGATTGGACCGAAGCCGGTGGCGTGGGCACTGTGATCGATCACTCAGCTGACATGACCCCACCCGGCGGCTTCGGCAACGTCGCCGCCTTTGGCCAGGACGGGCTAGGGGAGCTCTATATTTTGGACCTCACCCTCGGCAAGGTCTTTCGAATCACGAGCGCTGTCGCCGAGACACAACCCGTGGCCGCCGTGCCCACCCTGTATCAAAACGTGCCGAACCCCTTCAACCCTAGCACGAATATCTCATTCAATGTCGGGGCCGAGGACGCACAGGTCAGCCTTGAAATATATGATCTGGCCGGCCGATTGGTCCGCAATCTGGTTGACCAAAAAATGGCAGCAGGACCCCATAGTTTCCCATGGAACGGGACTGACGATAGGGGTCGGCGGGTCGAATCAGGCGTCTACCTTTACCGATTGTCTCTGGACGGCCTAGCAACAACCCGCAAAATGACCCTTTTGGAGTGATAAATCATCACTCGAGGGGTGCCCAGGCATTGCATTGAACCGCTTTTAGTGCTTTCTTATGGCCATGATATCACTCATCCGCTCATTCCCAAAGCCACTGGACACTCTTCACGAGTGGAAAGTTGGCGACCATATCACTCACCTCGACGGTCGCCCCCTCGAGGATATTCTCGATCTCTACTACTACTCGCCTGAAGACCACGTCACGACGCTCAACATCAAGCGTTTGACCGGCGAGAGTGTTCGCATCGAGATGGATCCCGGCGACATCGATTCGGTGACCGATTGTTTTGCGCCCATGGAGTTCAAAACGTGTGCAGCACAGTGTGTGTTTTGCTTCATCGACCAAAATCCCAGCGGCATGCGCGACGCCATATATGTCAAAGATGAAGACTACCGTTTCAGTTTTCTGTATGGCAACTACATCACACTGACGAGCATGAACAAAAAAGGATTCCAGCGCATCATCGAGCAGCGCTTAAGTCCGTTGTACGTTTCGGTGCACGCCACCGACATCGATGTGCGCACTGGCATGTTGGGTATCAAACGGCGGTACGACATCGTCGAGATGCTGGGGCGTCTGGTTGACGCTGGCATTGAAATCCACACCCAAGTGGTGCTGTGTCCTGGCTGGAATGAAGGCCCCATACTCGAGAAAACATTTCGTGACCTGCTTGAACTTGGTGTGCCGGTTGAAGAAGGCGAAGAGGCGTTCACGGCCGTCTGCGAACGCGGCCACGGCTACGATAGCGCCAGCGAAATTCCCGACTATGCCGATATCGTCGACACCGACAACCGTAGCCGTGGGGGAGTCAAATCCTTGGCCATCGTACCGGTTGGCTTGAGCAGTCACCGCGAAGGCCTCACCAAACTCGATCCGGTCACGACCGATCTGGCCAACGAAGTCATCGATCAGGTGGCCGGTTGGCAAAAAGAGGCCCAAGAGCGACTGGGCTTTTCCTTTATCTATTTGAGTGACGAATTCTACTTAATGTCCGACCGAAAGTTTCCTCCGGCAGCAAGCTACGATGGATTCTGGCAAATCGACAACGCCATTGGCCTGACCACACGCTTGCGCGATGGCTGGAAAGAAACCCTCGACTGGATGACCGAAGAAAATGATTTGCCGACGAAACCACTCACCGTATTGACTGGCCGTTTGGCTGCCAAGGCCTGGAACCGTGAATTTGCGCCTGTGCTTGACCGCGACAATCTGCCCAAGGTCGAAGTGATCGGCGTCGAGAACCGGTTTTATGGCAACACGGTCACCGTCGCGGGTTTGCTTTCGGGTGATGACCTGCGGCGAGCGCTGTTGCAATTGCCGGCCGAGCCCCAAAGACAGGTTGTCCTCAGTCCCCGGGTCATCAACGCCGACGGCCTTAGCCTTGACGGCATGACCTTGGAGCAAATCGGCGCCGACCAACCTCACAGCCTCATCCTCGGTGAGGAAGACGGCTTTATTGATTTCTGGCATGAACTGAACTAATTTTCGGGTTCATTCTCAACTGACCAATTACGCAGGAGTATATCGTGTCATTGCGCACCGTCGCTATCGTAGGGCGCCCTAATGTGGGCAAATCCACTCTTTTCAATCGCATCATCGGACAACGACGTTCGGTCGTGCATGAAACTGCCGGTGTGACGCGTGACCGTATCACCGAAACCACCGACTGGGGTGGGCATCCGTTTATCCTTTTGGACACCGGCGGCATCATTCCGTTTGGTGAGGGTGTCTCTGACTTTGATGCTGTGGTCACCGAGATCGCGCGCTTGGCCATTGACGACGCTGACGTCGTGCTCTTTTTGGTCGACGGCAAAGTAGGCCCGATGGCGTGGGACGAATCCATCGCCCGCGACTTGCGCAAAACGGGCAAGCCCGTGGTTTTGTGCGTCAACAAATTGGAAAAACAAACCGAGCAAAATTTAGTACATGACTTCTACAGTTTGGGCCTTGGCGAACCAACCGGTATCAGCGCGTTGCATGGATATGGCGTGGGGGACTTGCTCGACGAAGTGGTCAAAGGTTTTCCCCAAGAAGAAGTCGACGATCACATAGAATGCAAAGTGGCCATCTTGGGACGGCCCAACGTTGGCAAGTCCAGCTTACTCAACATCCTCACTGGTGAAGCAAGCGCTCTGGTCAGCGAAATATCCGGCACCACCCGTGACTCTATTCATACCGACATGGTGTGGCACGGCAAAAACATTCGCCTCATCGACACCGCAGGCTTGCGCCGCAAATCAAAAGTCACCGAAGCGGTCGACGTCTTCAGCAGCATGCGAACCATTCGCGCCCTCGATCAATGTGATGTCGCCATTTTCATGGTCGATGCTTCGGAGGGCTCAGTAAACCAAGACGCCAAAATTGCCGGTATGATTCATGATCAAGGCAAGGGTGTGATTGTTGTTTTCAACAAATGGGATCTCATCAAGAAAGAAACCAACACCCACCTCACCTTTTGGGAAGAATTTTGCCGCGACGTCCCGTTCGTACCCTATGCGCCATGGTTCATGATCAGCGCACTGACCAAACAACGCACCGGGCGCATTATGGAAAAAGTGTGGGAAGTCCATGAGGCCCGCCAAAAGCGAGTGCCAACCAGCGAGTTGAATACGGTGATGGAGCGCATCACCACGTACCAATTGCCACGTGCACATGCTGGAGGCTTGGGAAAAATTTACTACACGACCCAAGTTGAAACCGCACCGCCCGTCATTTTGTTGAGCGTGAACGAGCCCAAATTCTTCGCGCGCAACTACCTGCGATTCATTAACAATCAGTTGCGCAAAGAATATCCCTTTACCGGGAACCGGATATTTGTGAAGATGAAGAAACGCTGACCTTCGCGAACGACCGAAGTTGAACAACGCCAGTTCACTGGCACCATGCCCTATTGATCGAGATAAACTATGTGGTTGATTGTCTTTCTGATCTTGGCCTTTTTAGTGGGATCCATCCCCTTCAGCTTTATCATCGGCAAACGGGTTAAGAATATTGATCTGCGGCTACATGGCAGCGGCAATCTCGGGTCCACCAACGTCTTTCGTACCCTCGGTCCGGCTTGGGGAATACCCTGCCTAGCACTCGATATGGGCAAAGGCGCTGCCGCGGTCGCCTTGATGACCTGGTTGGTCAACACATGGCCAATAGGAGACTCGACACCGTTTAATATCACCCCTGACTTATTCCGCATTTTTGCCGGAGTGATCGCCAGCCTCGGGCACACTTTTAGTCCATTCGTTGGCTTTCACGGCGGCAAGGGTGTGGCCACTACCGGTGGCGCGTTTGCTGTACTTGAACCAATCGCACTCCTGATTACTCTGGTTGCCTTCGGCGCCGTTTTTGCGACCACGCGTATTGTATCGCTCGGAAGCATCACCGCAGCCATCGTCTTGCCGATTTTCGTCTTTCTTTTTGAAATCAAATCCCTCGAAACATCCAAAACAATTATCGTTTTCACGCTGCTGATTTGCGGGTTTGTGCTGTTCAAACACCGCGCCAATATCCACCGATTGCGCGATGGCACTGAGGGCAAGATCGACCCCACTCAAGCCAGCGATCGGCCCCAGCCAACATCTGACTCAGATTCCGAGGAGTCATAGCATGAAAGCTGCGTTGCTGGGCACCGGGAGTTGGGCCACGTCTTTTGGTCGACACCTTTGCCACAAATGGGAACGTGTCGTCTTGTGGGGCATTGATCCCGACCAAGTGCAAACAATCAACGCGACCGGCACCAACCCCAAGTACTTGGGCAACATCCCGTTGCCACCAAACTTACGCGCCAGCCTTGATTTGACAGACGTGCTGCAAGACGCGGACATCGTTTTTATCATTGTGCCTAGTCAAGCTGTCCGTGAAGTGATTGCGGCAGTTGCTGCCAGCCCAGGCTTACCAGCAGGCGTGCCCGTCATCAACTTAGCCAAGGGCTTTGAGGTCAGCACGTTAATGCGGCTGAGTGAAGTGATCGATGAAGAACTCAATTCGGGCACAAATGAGATCAAGCATCCGGTCGGAGTATTGCTCGGGCCCAGCCACGCCGAAGAAGTTGCCCAAGAACAGGCAACGGCCGTTGTCCTTTCCGGGAGCCCCGATCACGATTGGGACCACTGGCAAAGTTGGATTGCGGGCCCATTTTTTCGGGTCTACACCAACCCTGATACGGCCGGTGTCGAGATCGCTTCTGGCTTCAAAAATATCATTGCCCTAGCTGTCGG
>JBLIOK010000175.1:0-5886 GCA_047639735.1 Candidatus Krumholzibacteriia bacterium
TCGGGCCGGATCAAAACCAAAGACCTGTTTGAAAAAACCTATGGCCGATTCGAAGCGCGCATCAAGGTGCCCATCGGGCAAGGAATTTGGCCCGCGTTCTGGATGCTGGGCGAAAACATTGATGAAGTGCCTTGGCCTGCCTGCGGCGAAATCGACATCTTGGAATACCGCGGTCACGAGCCCCTTGTTTTGCACGGCTCAATCCACGGACCAGGCCACGCCGGGGGCAACGCGTTCACGAAAAGGCACACCTTAGAACAGGGTGGCTTTAACCTGGATTTTCATGAATTTGCGGTAGAGTGGGAAGAAAACCAGATCACTTGGTTTATCGATGGCGTTGTCTACCATACGGCCACACCCGCCGACTTGCCCGCCGGATCCACCTGGGTCTACGACCATCCGTATTTTATCCTGTTGAATGTTGCGGTCGGTGGAGGGTTTCCGGGATCACCGGATGATACCACGGTATTTCCGCAGACCATGTTGATCGACTACGTGCGCGTGTATCACAAGGCCCCCGCCGAATAATTGGCCCCCGCTGAATAATTGGCCCCCGCCGAATAATCAGCTGTGTCGATATGACAATGCCCGATCCAGCGCTTGCGCTTGACCGGGCATTATAGTCTCTACGAAACCCGACCTAGATCGCCAAGTGCAGGTAGGTCCGGATTTCCCACTCCCGCCCCTCATCTAGCCCCTCGGGATAGAGTTCACCCTGCATCACAGGCGCAGGCACTCCTTCCGGCGTATACCGATTCGAATACCTGTCCAGGGTGCGATAGGTGCCACGCACGCCAATCTTCGTCTCGGGCAAACTGAACCACTGCGGTTGGCCCAAGGTGAAGGACATATCCAACATCACTTGCATCGGGAACGTCAGATTGAAATCGCGATGATAATCGTATGGTCCATAGTCATTGAATTTTACGTGTCCTGCCAAGGCCATCGTCGGCCATGCGATGCGCGAGTCGGCACCAAACCGTTTGACCAAACGCAGGTTGTCGCCGTTAGGTTCAGCCGTTCCAAAATAGAGGTGGCTGATCATGCGCGCACTTGAACCGACGCGATTGACGAACCGGCAATTCACTTCCCACAAATCGCCAAAGTCGCGCGCCGGTGTTGCACCGGGAAACGCGAACACCATTTCAGTGTCAGAAATAAACAAACCGGCATCGGCGGTTGAATGATGCTTGCGCATGCTAAAGCCCATGCTGGCCGCGAAGTCCGCGTTTTCTCTCACGTCATTATCCCAGTTCCACATCCAAGTGGCTGGGGTGGGGTCGTAAGTGACCACGAGTTCACCTGCCGTTGTTTCGCGATTACCGCGCACGGCGAAGGGATCGTCTTGCGTGTTGCGAGTGCGGCCGGTTGTGCCCACGAGATCTCGCGAGTGAGGCATGGCTGCCACAATGGGTTTCTGCCACAAGAAGTTTGGCCCAACTTGCCATCTCCCCATCGTCACCGCGACTCCGGAAATGGCGTTCACCTGGTTACCCGAACCACTGTCTTTCAAGCTCCATCCCGTGTAGGTTGGGATCGCCGTTGGCCCAGCTTCAGAAACCAGGCCCATGTAGGCGCCTTGGCCGTACCAATTCCAACGACCTTTTTGCCACTTCAGCTTGCCTTTGAAACCAAACGTATCGTCGCTATTGATGGTATCGGTTCGCACGTCTTCTGGATTGATCTGACCGCCTGCCGCGACAATGTCTTCATCTACAAGTTGAAACGTTTCACCTTCGCGCGGTTGGCCTGACCAAAGGGCGCCACCTTCAAAGTCGAAGGGGCCGACTTTCCTTGCGACCTGTATGGAGGCCTTGCGAGTGGACCTGATGGGAATCGCAACGGAACTTGTCAATGCCGTTTGCTGCGCGAAATCTTCTTGGAACATGGCCGTCCAGGCTGTGCTGCCGAAAGTCTTGTTGTACTTCAGGAACACGGCTGGGTTGGCGCCCCACCACAACTGAGGCCCGAAGGCGACCTTGAGTCCGGTCAGGCCTTTCTTGCCTGCAATTTCAAACCCGATAGGAGCTTCGCCGTTGTAGATGTCGACGTTTTCTCCGTAGAAAGCGTCGCGATACAAGCCGAAGAAATCGCCCTCGTACTGCCAGTGCAAATGACCGACGCGGTAGAACGCGTTCATCTGGAACATCCGGTCATCCCAACTGACGGAGGCCTGGTAAACCTTGACCCGTTCGAGGGATTCTAGCTCGATCAATTCGCCATTGCCATCGACCAAGGTGTTGGAGCGGCCGCGGTCTTCGTAGAAAATTTCGTCGATGGGATTTTTAGCCACTCGACCCAAAACGTTGAACGACACTCTACCAACGACGGCGTCATTGGGCTTGGCCTCAAACTCAGCGAAAAAGGACTGCCCGTGATCGAAACCCAAGAAGGATGGGTAGCCAGCTTGCGGCGTTTCAATCGGCGGCGTGGAAACATTCTTGCCGCCAGTGCTGTAAGTTTCAAACTCCATGCGCAAGCCAGACAACCGCACCTTGCTAAAGGTGTCGCCCTTTAAGGCGGCGCCATCGCCACGCGCCTGGATCACGCCACTCATGGGCGAAATGTTACCGAAGTGTTCGCGAATCGTATCGATGTCGGTGCTTGAGGCATAGGGGTCGAGGCGGAAGGCTTCGCGCAGACAATAGTACGCCGCACGTGGATACACTTCATAGATACCGCGCACATCGTTATAACCCTTGGCGGTGATGCCCCACCACTCTTCGTTCATGTTGTTTTCGCCCTCGCGATAATCTTCAGGATACGCAGCGTTGGGCCACGACGCATTGGTGTCGTGTATGTCCAAACGCTCTTCTTGTTTGTATTTCCACCAACCATCGCTCCACTGGAAAATCAGGCCACCAATGGCGTTGCCCACATTCCCCTTGCCCGCTGATTGTTCGTAAATTTCGCGCCATTGACCAATCAAGTAGTGAGCCTGGGTGGCTTGGTCTTCGCTCATTGTGACGGCGTTGAACGCATCAGCACCAAACTCTGTGAAGAATGTTGGCACGCCCAATTTGTCATGAACAACTTGAAAATAGTCGCGCGCCGAGATGCCGCGATAGACATTCGATCCAAAGACATCAAGCCCTTTACATTCTTCGGCAATGATGTCGATGTACGCCAAATCACCGTTGGCCATGGCCACTGGTCGGTCTGGGTCGCGTTCTTTGATGTCGCGGATAATTTCTCCGAAGAGGGAATACATATGTTTCGCACGGGCCGCGTTGCGCTCGCCTTCAGGCAAGGCTTCAATTTCAAATGAAGACCAGCTCAGTCCGTAGTTGTTTTCGTTGCCCAACAACCACATCAGCAAACCTGGCGTGCCCTCGAATTCATCCACCAAAGCCTCAACTTCTGCCTTCACCATTTCGCGCACCACAGGGTCGGAATAGTCTGTATTAGGCAACCAGGCGCCATTTATGGTCAATCCGTAGCGCCCAACCGTGTGATTTATGATCGTAAAGATGCCATAGGTTTCGTACACATATTGTACCCAGCGCGGCGGCATTCCCACATAGTGCCTGATGGTATTGACTCCCATCCCCTTGAGCAGCGTCATCTCTTTCGCCAAAGCAGCTTCGATGATGTCGTCTGATTTGTTCCAAAAGTCATAGGTGTAATTCTCGCCAATGGGCATATAGCCCCAGTTCATGCCGTACACCATAAAATCTTTGCCATCAACTTGCAGTCTTGAACCGCTGTCGTCAGCGATGATTTCAATTACAGGCATATGCACTGGCGCCTCGGCGGCCCAGGCTGAACCAGACATCAGAACTAACAACAAAGCCACGGCTAGGGCGCGGCACTTGGAATGAACTCGGCGGCTATGCGTCCAATACACGAGATTCTCCTTGAATGTTTGGCGTGTGTTCATCGTCAACCGTGTTGGTCGCCACGACATCGCGATACCAGTAAGCGCTGTCTTTGGGTGTGCGATCCAGGGTCTCGCGGTTGACTTCGTAGAGGCCGAATTTTTTTTCGTAGCCCAAGGCCCACTCAAAATTATCCATCTGAGACCAGGCAAAATAGCCCTTGATCGGAACCCCAAATTCAATGGCCTGATGCACGGCTTTTAAATGGTCTTGAAAGTAAGCAATGCGTTTGGTGTCGACGATGCGGCCTTCGTCGGTGATAGGGTAGTCGTAGGCAGCACCGTTTTCGGTGATGTAAATTTTTTCCGGTCGGTAGTCACGATTCACTGACATCATGGTCTCTAAGAAGCCGGCGGCATAGACTTCCCATCCCATATCGGTCTGTTCTTCTTTGGGCACCATCGGCACGGCTACCCGTTTACCTAAATCGTCTTTACGCATCACGTTACGGCTGTAGTAATTCAAGCCCAGGAAGTCCAACGGTGCGGAAATCAAGTCCATATCGCCCTTTTTCACAAACGGCAATTCAGAACTTTCGAGATGCCCAGCGGCGATGCGGTCAGCGATGACATCGGCCGGATAGCTGCCCTTATATATAGGGTCCATGAACCAGCGATTGAAAAACCCATCGAACCAGCGTGCTGCATCAAGATCGCCCGCTGAATCGCTTAACGGATAGGACGGGCAATGAATTTGCACGATCCCTACTTCAGCGTTCTTCACTTCGCGCCTGATGATGGGCACCGCTTTGCCATGCGATAGCAAGATATGGTGAGCAACAACCAGGGCTTCAGCCGGATTCTTATGGCCTGGCGCATGGGCGCCCTCTTCATGACCCAAACACGCGATGCACCACGGCTCGTTGTGGGTCACCCAGCGCGAGACGCGATCTCCCAAACGACGGGTAACGGCCTCGGTGTACTCGCAGAACGCGTCCGTGGTCTCGCGATTTGCCCAACCGCCCCTGTCTTGAAGCGCTTGCGGCAGGTCCCAATGGTAAAGAGTGGGAAACGGTTCAATGTTGGCGGCTAAGAGTCCGTCAACCAAACGTTCGTAGAAGTCTAATCCGGCGGCGTTGATTTGCCCTCGACCTTGGGGAAGTATTCGTGGCCAAGCGATTGAAAATCGGTAGGCGTCCAAACCTAGCCATTTCAGTTGTTCGATGTCCTCAGGCCAGCGGTGATAGTGGTCACAAGCGAGATCCGCATTCGAGCCATCTTTGATTTTGCCTGGTATCCCAGCAAAGTGGTCCCAAATGGATTTTCCGCGCCCATCAACGTCAACAGCGCCCTCGATCTGCTGTGATGACGTGGCCGTACCCCACGTAAACCCGTCTGGAAAAAGGTGTTTAGACACTCGACATCATCTCCCAAAAATATTCTTTGTTCGGACTCCGAACATAGTGTATGATAGTGTTTGTTCTGTCAAGACCCATTCGCTTTCACTCCACAGAAGATCATCTGTCGTGTCAGAAAGCAACAAAACGCCGCAGTCATTGCAGCCGACCCGGTATCGGCAAGCACAATCAAGGCCCGAGAGGCCTTGCTCTGGAGGATGAAACGATGATTTCCCAGCAAAAACAATTGGTGCTCGCGGTGGCTTTGGTCGCCGTATGCCTGACACCTGTCAGCAGTAACGCGATCACCCCCTACAGCCAAGACTTCGAATCGTTGATTCAAACCGACATTAATGCATTAGCTGCTGATGGCTGGAAGGTGTTTGGCAACGTCTACACCCCTCTCGGTGTGCCCTTATATGGTTACGGCGCTTTCATTGCTCCCAATGACGGGGCCGCGTTTTGCCAAATTGACATTGCACAAGGCGGCGTCGAACAAGGTTTTCAACAACTGGCGGTCTTCAGTGACTACAACAACCTTGATCACGCCGCTGGCAATATCATTGAAGCCAATGTCTTTCAGGAACAAGACATCCTACTGGCCGACGTGGGGACAACCTGGAAATTCTCCTTCGAGACGAAACTCGGCAACCTGCTCGCGCCTTCCGAAGG
>JBLIOK010000176.1:0-5879 GCA_047639735.1 Candidatus Krumholzibacteriia bacterium
GTTATACCTGGCACGCCGATGAAATTTGCGACCACTATGGAGTTGGGCGCAGTAGCGTTGAGCGTGGTTGCCACCAGTTACGATGGTCGCCCCATCAAGATTGACGGCAACCCTGAGTCGCCACTTAGCAAAGGCGCCACCAGCGCTTTTGCGCAAGCGAGTGTGCTCGACGTCTATGATCCAGACCGCAGTCAAAATGTATTGCGGCGCAATGGAGCTGAAGCGACGCCATCGGATTGGGCAAGCTTTGCAGCATTCATTGATTCGGATATTAAAGGCAAGTTTGGGCGTGTTGCCGTGCTGCATGGCGCAACCAGTTCGCCGGCCACACAGGGCCTGCTGAACCGCCTCGATCAAGCCGGTGCTGGCGTTTATATGTGGGAGCCCGTCAACCGGGTGAACGAGATGATGGGCGCCAAGAAGGCCTTTGGCACTGCGGCTATGAGCCAAATTGATTTGGAAAAAGCTCATGTGTTGGTCGACTTCGACGCCAACGTATTACAAGACCATCCCACGGCCATCCGCAACAGCAAGCAATTCACGGCCGGACGTCGCCCCGAACATGGCGAAATGAACCGCCTCTATAGTTTCGAAACGACCTACAGCATCACCGGTGGTATGGCTGATCATCATTTCCCAACGCCAGCGAGCGACATCGCTGCTGCGGTGTGGGGCCTGGCTGCTGAACTGGTGGTCGGCGAAGGTTTGCCCTTGCCACAGGGCGCGGGAATGTCGCGCAGCGATTTGGCTCAATGGCGCGGACACCACGCAGCCACCGAACACGTGAGTGCCATCGCCAAAGACTTGATGGCCAACCGCGGCCACGGTTTGTTAGTCGCTGGCACCCGACAAGACGCCGACGTCCACGCCCTGCTGCATGTCATGAACGATGCGCTGGGTAATGTGGGGCACACCGTCAGCTACATTCCTTATGCCGCGCCAAAGATGAATTTCATATCTGAATTGGTGACGGCCTTGAACAAAGGTCAGATCGATACGTTGGTCATGTTGGGCGGCAACCCCGTTTATTCGGCACCGGCTGATTTGAAATTTGGCGAGGCGATGATGAAGGCGAAAAACCGCATTCATCTGGCGACCCAAGACAACGCGACCAGCACCAAATGCACGTGGCATTTGCCACAAGCCCATTACTTGGAAAGCTGGGGCGACGCTACCGGCTGGAACGGTGGTCACTTGTCGGTGCAGCCGCTGATCGCGCCTCTGTATGACGGCAAGTGCGTGAACGAAGTGTTGTCATCTCTCATTGATGGCACGACACGCACGGGTTACGAAGTTGCTCGCGACAGTTTTCAAGTGGCTACGGGTGGCCAAGGTGCTGCGCCGGCCAACAACGCCGGCTTCGAAAAGAAATGGCGCGCCTTTATTCACGACGGCTTCCATAAAGAATCGATGAACGCCACTGGCCAGGCCTTGGCTTTGGCGGGCAGCAGTCTGAAAGCTCCCGCTCAAGAATCCAAACTGAGCGCTGAAAAACTGGAAATCTGCTTCATGCAGGATCAGTCAGTTTATGACGGTCGCTTTATCGACAACTCTTGGTTGCAAGAGATGCCAGACTTCATGACCAAGCTGACCTGGGACAACGCGGCGTTGTTGAGCCCGGCCACTGCCGATGAGTTGGACGTCAAACACGGGGACATGATTTCCCTGGATTATGACGGACGTCAGCTGGAAATGGCTGTTTATATCTTGCCGGGTCAGGCCAAGTATTCGGTCACGGTGACTTTGGGTTATGGTCAAAAAGACTCCGGTCGCGTGGGGCGCGAAGCAGGCTTCAATGCCTACGAATTGCGCACCTCGGATCATCTGCATCATGGACAGGGTTTGAAGGTTGCCAAGACCGGCGCCACATACGTGTTGGCCACGACGCAAGATCATCACGCCATCGACCAAACTGGCGCTGAAGAAATCCAAAAACGCGTGCCTGGCTTGGTGCGCGAGGCAAATCTGGAACACTACAAGGCCGACGAAGACTTCGTCGATCATTTGGGTGTGCACAGCCCGCCATTGGAATCGCTTTGGACAGAATTTGATTACAGCAAGGGCTATCAATGGGGCATGGCCATTGATCTGAACCTGTGCAATGGCTGCAATGCTTGCATCATGGGTTGCCAGTCAGAGAACAACATCGCTGTGGTGGGTAAAGATCAGGTTTCGCGCGGACGTGAGATGTCCTGGATGCGTCTGGATCGTTATTTCATGGGCGATGTGGAAGCGCCGAAGGTTGCTCAGCAACCGGTTGGTTGTGCGCAGTGTGAAAACGCACCGTGTGAGCAAGTTTGTCCGGTTGCGGCAACTCTGCACACAGACGAGGGCTTGAACGCGATGGTCTATAACCGTTGCGTGGGCACGCGCTATTGCAGCAACAACTGCCCGTTTAAAGTTCGCCGCTTTAACTATTACAATAACTTTGAAGATCTGACCGAGACCCAACGTCTGGTGCTCAATCCTGACGTGACGGTTCGGGCTCGTGGAGTGATGGAAAAGTGCTCCTACTGTGTGCAACGGATCGAGACGGCTCGGGTTGATGCACGCGTCGAAGGGCGCGAGATTCGCGATGGCGATGTGACGCCCGCGTGCGCCCAGACTTGCCCGTCAGATGCCATTGTATTCGGTGATTTGAATGATGAGAGCAGCCGGGTTGCCAAGTTGCGGGAAGCCAGCCGGTCTTACGACTTGCTGAACTACTTGAACCTGAAGCCCCGGACGTTCTACATGGCCCGTATCCGCAATCCGAATCCGGCTATCGAGCCATCGGAAGCGCACGGAGCAGAACATGGTGGCGATCACGGTGCTCAAGAGGGCGCCGCCAGCCACGGTTAAACGAATTTCGGCACGGGAAACCGTCAGCACGAACATGGAGCCTGAAGTATGAATGCGTCGGTCAACGACCCTTTCGACAACACAGCAGAGGACCCAGGGCAGCCCACGCAGCTGGTTCTTGGTGATCACGACTTCACGTCGGTCACCGAACTGGTTTCTGATATCGCGCTGGAACGGAAAACGCCGCTGGCCTGGTGGCTGGCTATTGCGTTCACGTCCGGCCTGACCGGTATCCTCTTTCTGATGATTGGGTATTTGTTTTTTGAAGGTGTTGGAGTCTGGGGACTGAACAACCCGGTGAGTTGGGGTTGGGCAATCGTCAACTTTGTGTTCTGGGTGGGTATTGGCCACGCGGGCACCTTGATTTCGGCGATCCTTTTCCTGCTGCGTCAGAAATGGCGCACGGGTATCAACCGCTTCGCCGAAGCGATGACCATCTTCGCCGTTATCTGTGCTTTGATTTTTCCCGGCATTCACGTTGGCCGCGTTTGGGTCGTCTATTGGCTATTCCCATTGCCAAACTATCAAGCGATGTGGCCGAACTTCCGCAGTCCTTTGTTGTGGGATATTTTCGCGGTTGGCACCTACGCTACCGTTTCGCTGCTCTTCTGGTACATGGGCATGGTGCCAGATTTGGCCACCTTCCGTGACCGGGCCAAGGGCAAGGTCCAACAGGCTGTTTATGGCGTGTTGGCTTTGGGTTGGACGGGCAGCAATCGCCACTGGCACCGTTACGAAAAAGCGTATCTGTTGTTGGCTGGCTTGGCCACGCCGCTGGTGTTGTCGGTTCACTCGGTTGTGTCTTTTGATTTTGCGACCGCTCAGCTGCCGGGCTGGCATACGACCATCTTCCCGCCCTATTTTGTGGCCGGCGCCGTTTTCTCTGGGTTTGCCATGGTGGGCACGATCCTGATTCCCGCCCGCCAATGGTTCGGACTCAAAAGCATCATCACGCTGCATCATCTTGAGAACATGAACAAGATCATCCTGGCGACAGGCAGCATGGTTGGCTTTGCCTACGCGACTGAATTTTTCATCGCTTGGTACGGCGGTAATCCCAACGAAAGCTTTGCCTTCGTTAACCGTGCTTTTGGTCCCTACGCTTGGGCCTATTGGATTATGGTCAGCTGCAACGTGATCACCCCGCAACTGTTCTGGTTCAAAAAGATTCGCACCAGCATCCCTGTGATGTGGGTGATGTACATCTTCGTGAACATCGGCATGTGGTTCGAGCGTTTTGTGATCACCGTGAGCACGTTGAACCGCGACTTCTTGCCCTCGTCTTGGGCCTACTACAATCCGACGATCGTCGATATTCTGACCTTTGTCGGCAGCTTCGGTTTGTTCTTCACCCTCGTGCTGCTGTTCATTCGGTTTGCGCCGATGGTGGCCATCGCCGAAGTGAAGTCGATCATGCCACAAGCCGATGCTCATGCTCCTGATCCTGGCCAAGAGGGAGGTGCGAAATGAGTAACACAGCTGGTAACGTCATCTACGGCTTGCTGACCGAATTCGACAACGTAAAGAGTTTGATGCACGCCGCCGAACAAGTGCGCGACAAAGGCTTCCAAAATTGGGATGCCCACACGCCGTTCGCAGTGCATGGTCTTGATAAAGCCATGGGCATTCGTGGCACGCGATTGCCATTCTTGGTGCTCGCCGGTGGTTTCACTGGCCTGGGTCTGGCTACCCTGATGCAGTGGTGGATGAACGCGGTGGATTACAAGTTTGTCATCTCGGGTAAGCCCTTGTTTGGTATTCCGGCCAACGTGCCCATCATGTTTGAAATCACGGTTCTGTTGGCCGCTTTTGCTGCCTTCTTTGGCATGTGGGTGCTCAACGATCTGCCCAAATGGTATCACCCGCTGTTCACCAACAAGCGTTTCAGTCGAGTGACCCAAGATCGATTCTTTATCGTGATTGAAGCCAAAGATCCTCAGTTTGATCTGGCCAAAACACGCGACTTCTTAGCCACCCTCGGCGGTGCTGTGGTCGAAGAAGTCAACGAAAGTGCGGAGGACTAAACAGATGCCACGCCCGATTATATATGTGCTGTTGGTTTTGGTTGCCGCGAGTTTGGTGCCGATGGGGATGATCTTCAAGGCGTCCAACTCGCCCAAAACACAACCTCGGATACAGATCATTTACGATATGGATGATCAGTCTTACGCCAAGTCCCAAACCGAGAGCAATTTCTTTGCCGATGGCCAAGCGATGCGCAAACACCCCGAAGGCACAGTGGCCCAAGGGCATTTGCAAGCCGAAGAGCCCATCTACGCCGGACGCGTTTCGGTAAGCGACACTTCGTTTGTGCAGACGTTCCCGGTTCCGGTGACTCGAGAAATGGTTTACCGCGGTCGCGAACGTTATAACATTTCATGCGCCCCCTGCCACGGCACCAGCGGCAACGGCGCGGGCACTGTTCATGTGCGGGCGATGCAATTGGCCGAGGGTACCTGGACACCACCCACTGATTTGACGGGTGCGACCATCGTCGCCCAACCGGTGGGGCAAATTTACGATACGATCAAGCATGGAGTGCGGGCGATGCCGGGTTACGCCGTCCAAGTCACTCCAGAAGACAGGTGGGCCATTGTGGCCTACGTGCGGGCGCTGCAAATGTCCCGCAATGCAAACATCGACGACATCCCGGCCGCAAGCCGGGCTAGTCTGAATAAGTAAAGCCGCGCCGGCCTCGAGGTCGGCCCAGTCTGGGAGAATGAATTGGCTCATCACGGTGTTCCGCGCGTGGAAGACACGAAGATCACACTCGATGGTATCGGGTCCCGATGGTTTGGGATCAGCGCCGTAGTGGGAGTGGTTGGCATCATTGCCACCGTTGTGTTGGGGATGGCTAAAGGCGATGGCCTCGAGCACTTCGCATTCGCCTACCTGACCAACTTCGCCTATTTCCTGAGCATCAGCTTGGGTGCCTTGATTTTTATACCGATTATGTTTCTGACCCGCGCCAGTTGGAATGTGGTCGTGCGGCGTTTGGCTGAAGTGACAGCAGCGGTCATGCCCTTGATGGCAGTGCT
>JBLIOK010000177.1:0-5830 GCA_047639735.1 Candidatus Krumholzibacteriia bacterium
CGTGTTTTTCGAGCGCGGCCGCATAATAAACCGAAACACAAACCCCAAAAATAATAGGGTCAGATATTTTCATCATCGTGGCTTTGAGGTGCAGCGAAAGCAAGACGCCGTCTTTTTTGGCGGCGGCGATGGTCGCGGTGTAAAACGCGCGCAATGCGGCGAGGTTCATAACCGAGGTGTCGACGACCTCACTAGATTGTAACGAGATGCCCTCTTTGAGCAACGAAGTCACGCCATCAGCACTGACAAATTCGATACGGGATGTTGTGGCCGCCGGCATGGTGACAGATTTTTCACTGCCGTAAAAATCGCCTTTATTCATGTGGGCGATACGGGCCTGTGAACCGGTGGTCGGCCAATCTTTCATCATCTTATGGGGATTCTTTTGAGCGAATTTCTTCACCGAAAGAGCGGCGCGGCGGTCGGCGTTGCCCTCGCGCAAGACCGGATTCACGGCCGAACCCAACACTTTGGCAAAGCGATCCCGCAGGGCTTTTTTGGTCTCGGTGTTGGCCTCTTCGGGGTAGTTTGGGACGTCAAAGCCTTGGGCTTTCAGTTCGTCAATGGCGTCTTGCAACTGAGGAATCGAAGCGCTGATATTGGGCAACTTGATGATGTTTGCCGCGGGTGTTTTGGCCAACTCGCCGAGCTCGGTCAAGGCATCTGGCACCTGTTGCTCGGCGGTCAATTTTTCGGGAAAGTTGGCCAAGATGCGGCCCGCCAAGGAGATGTCACGCGTTTCAACCTCGACGCCGGTGCCACGAGTATAGGCTTGAACGATTGGCAACAACGAATAAGTCGCCAGTGCGGGCGCTTCGTCGGTCTTGGTCCAGATGATTTTGTTGGCGTCCATGTTCATTCTCCGCGGTTACATTGGTCAAATTTCTAGGCGCGGCAGTGGCCGCAGCGTAAATGAAAATTCATTGCAGACTCGGCTAGTGTCAAGGTCTTCTGGCCGAGAGTCCGTGCTTTGTGGTTGCCCCAGTAACGAGTATAATGGGAATCTATCAACAAACTCATACGAAGAGGAGGGCGCCATGCCAACCATCAAGACCCGCAGCAAACAAAAAATGACCATCGCGGGTGCATCCATGGAGTCAGCGGTTGACGTTGGCGTGCTTTTTGGTTGCTTGTCAGGGATTTGTGGCAAATGCGCAACAACAGTGATTTCGGGCTTGAACAATCTGTCGGCGCCGACGGAAGCCGAAAAGGGCATGGGCCTGGACCCCAACCGGCGCCTGATGTGCCAAACCCGAATCAACAAAGGCACCGTCAAGCTAGATTTGGACTGATTGAGCACTTGGTCATCATGAGCTGAGTTTGCTACTGAGTTTGCTGGATTCGTGCCTGAAAATATTTATGCAAGTGCATAGCATACCTCTCCACTTTCATCTCTATTATGATATCCGGTCGATCCTGACCCGCCTTGAATTCAAGGCCATGACCGCGAGTATTGGTGGTCCATATGTACTGGGCGCGACTGAATCCAGTCGAGAGAAAGGGTATCATGGCATTGGCGTATGAATCCCGTAGGATTAGCGCGCTGGGTAACGCGCGGTTGTTTTGTTGAGTATAAACAGGATGCATCCCAGGTTTATCAGTGGTGATGATCTGTGGCCCCGGAGATTGCTGTGGAGTCAATTGCACCGTTTTTTCTTTCAATAATCCTTTCAGGCCCATCATGTTGACGAGATCAAGGGCGTCGGTTTGTATCTCAGAGAGCGCATACTGGTCGAGAGACAAGGGCTTCATCACAGGGTAATGTGGAGCAACGGTCTTCAGAATCTCGGCTGACCCGTGAAAAGCACCCAAGTCACTCCAGTGAGTATCGCCTTGCCGATAAACCGGCCATGTCTGGCCTTTGGCAGCGAGCAAGGCCTCGCGCAAATCAAGCACTTCCACCGACGAATTTTCGCGAAGGTACTGCACGAGTTGTAGGGCGATAGGGTCATTTCCCTTGGCGTCGTGTGCCGCCGGCAAGTATTCGGGGTAAATGGACCATTTGTCAGGGGCGACCACAAACAAGTAGCGGATTCCCTCGTCCGCAAAATACTTCTGCGTTTCTTCCAAGCGCTGTTTGATGTGCGTAAATATCCGGTTGGAATCGTCGTTTAGTATTCCCGCATGATTCTCGGCGGGAGTGCCTGCTCCAGGTGTGTTGGCCGCATAAAACAACCAGCCGTCTCGTCCGGCGATCACTTTTTTCGTCCCCGAAATATTGAACAACTTGTACTTGGCTAGGTTGTCCAACTGAATCATAAAATCCCGAAAACCAAAGTTGTCGTTGCAGTATTTTTCAAAGGCCTCGGGAAATTTCGCGAGGCTGGTATCCGATAGTACAGGCCGTGGGGTTGGGGTGCGGTTTTCGGTGAGCTCCACCGCCACGTCCAGGGCAGGGAAGCGCTGGGCAATCAAAGGCAACATGATCGCTATGGCGAAGGCGACGGCTAGGATGCGATTGGTGTATTGGGAAACCTTCATCACATACCCCCTAGAACCTGAAGTAGATGAACGGATTATATGAGCCAGACGCTAGGGCTGTGCACGAAAAGAGCAGAACCGCTAGCAAACCAGTCACCTTTGCCAGCCCGTAGAAGGCCCCAAATGGAACCAGGCCCCATTTTTCCAAGGACACCCGCAGGCCTTCACGCAGGCGGCGAAACCAGAGCAGCACTGGCCAAGCGAGTATCCCGCCGCATACCAAGGCTGTCACCGTTTCGGGGGTCAAATACGCGGCGGTGTTTTCGGTCCCCGTCGCGGTGGCGAATCCAGCCATGGCCTTGTAAAAGGATGCGGCCTGTTCCATGTTTTCGGCGCGAAAAAGTACCCAACTGCCCATGATCGTTAGAAGAACATAGGCATTAGCCAAAGGGCGCCAGGTGTTCTGCAACATTCTGCCGAGACCCAGCCGTTCGGCAACGAGAAACAACCCGTGATACAGGCCCCAGATCACAAATGTCCAAGACGCGCCGTGCCAAAGACCACAGAGAATAAATACAGCCGCCAGATTGAAATAAACGCGCGCGGGATTGCCGCGACTGCCGCCTAGGGGAATGTACAGATAGTCGCGGAACCAGCTAGAGAGTGAGATGTGCCAACGGCGCCAGAAATCTTGGATCGACCGTGCGGAATAGGGATAGTTAAAATTCTCTGGAAAATGGAAGCCCAGCATCCGGCCCAGCCCGATGGCCATGTCAGAATAACCCGAAAAGTCGAAGTAGATTTGTAGCGTGTAGCTCAATACGCCGAGCCAGGCGAGGCCGGTCGTTAACTGGTCGGCTGGCAGGGCGAAAATTTTGTCGGCCGGGACGGCTACCAAATTTGAGATCAAAACTTTTTTACCTAAACCGACGATGAACCGGATGCAGCCGGAACTGAAGAGATCAATACTGAGGATGCGTTGGTTGATTTGGGCGGCGACATTGCGGTAGCGGACGATGGGGCCAGCGACCAACTGGGGAAACATGGTCACAAAGCAGGCAAAGCCGAGGAAGTTGCGCGTGGGTTGAACGTCGCCTCGGTACACATCGATGGTATAGGACATTGATTGGAAGGTGTAAAAACTGATGCCCAGCGGTAAGGCGACTTCCATAAAACCCGGCATTTGCAGCCCCGAGAGACCGACTGTGCCGGCCAGATGGTTGATGTTGTCTAAACCGAAATTGGCGTATTTGAAGAAGCTCAGAACCAAAAGGTTGGCCAGGATGGAGACACTCAGCAGCGCCTTGCGGACTCTCGACCTGGTGGACCTTGCAATCAAGAGACCGCTGATAAAGTCGATGGTGGTTGAACCGAGCATGACCAAGGTCAGCCACGTTTCACCCCAGAAGTAGAAGAGTAGGCTGGCCAATAAGAGAAATGCGTTAGCCAGATTGACCAATCGCCGCCGGGATTCAGGGTCGCGCGCAAGTTGGGCAGGCAAAAACGCGAGGTGGTACCCGATGAGAAAAATCGGCAGAAAGTAGAAGAGAAATATGGGCGAGCTGAATACCATGATGTGTTGGGCGGCTCCCCAGGTCAACGCGCGACATTCGTTCAATACACACGATTTTAAATCTCAGTGAGCGAGTTTTATGGAGTCTAAGAACAGAAGGTGCGTCCGTCAAGAAATCTTGGCCGGGCCAGCTGTGATCTATGATATAATGAGGTTTGGTAGCCTCCGCAGATTTTGTCGCGCCGCATCATTTAGGAATAGACACCGCAACTATGTATCCGGGCCTCAATTCCAATCGAATATCTATCCCCTTTCTCGGGGGATTATTGGTGTTGATGTGCGTTTTCTCACCGGCTCCCGCCCTCGAATCATTTGATTTTGAAACGCCGTATCTTGTCCACCCAGACCAACAAGTGTGGGATTTCTGCCTGATCCGCGATGCTGGCCTCTACCACGTCTTTTACCACACCATTCCTCAGCAGGCAGCCCACCCAGCAAACGCCGACACCATCTGGCACGCGACTTCGTCAGATTTGCGCAACTGGAACATATTGGGTCCATCGCTTACCGCCGGCCCCGGCTGGTACGACGACGTCGCCATGTGGGCGCCAGATGTGGTTTACGACGACGCCAGCGAACGTTGGGCCATGCTATATACCGGTGTCGCCGAAAGCATGGTGCAGCGCGCATGCCTTGCCTGGTCTGACGACCTGATAACGTGGGACAAAGCCGTGCAAAACCCCGTCTTTGAGCCCGACAGCCTTACCTATCACTGGGCCCCCGAACAGGCTTGGAGTTCGTTTCGTGATCCGTTCATTTACCATGACGGCGCCCAGTGGAACATGTTGTCGACGGCAGGTCTGCGTTTGGGTGGCTTCCCCGGCTATCGGCGCGGCATTGTGCACCGCGCGGTTTCGAATGATCTGGTGAGCTGGCAAGATGCCGGTGTCTTTTTTGAACACGATGGTTCCTCGGGCAAATCACGCGACTTCGAAAGCGTGCAATATTTGGTGCGCGATGGCTGGCATCATTTGTTTTTCACCGAACAAGATTTGAACCTCGACAGTCACCCCACCAGTCACATGGTGGCGGCCGACCCAAGCGGTTGGTCGATGCTCACGCGCACCTATATTTCCAGTGGCTGGGCACCTGAAATCAAACGCTTCGATGCTGGCGCCAGCGCTGAAGTTTACGCCCGTCTGGCCAAGGATCAGGACCCGCGTGACGGCACTTGGCTCGTCACCGCAAAATTCGACAGTGTGCGCTTTGACAATGCCGGTCAAACACCGGTGGTGATCTTGCCCGATTCAATCAAAGCCAACACCTTCGGCGAAAACGCGTTGCTGCGCCAAGAAATGGCCCAAGGAATCGAAGGGCATGGCTGGTTCAGCACATTTGAAGACTACGGAGGGCCCTTGAGCGGCGCGGGTGCGCCCGGCGCAGCTGTCGGCGACACCGCAACAGGCCGTTGGGAGTCGCCACCGTTCACCATCAACGGCGATCACCTGCGGATGTTGGCCGGCGGCGGCTACTATGCCTCGACTTGTTACATCGCCTTGCTCGACGCCAATACCGAAGCCGAACTCGGCCGCATCAACGTGAACAACACATCAGGTTTAGGCGAACGTTTTTGGGACATCAGCGCCTGGGCCGGCCAAACGGTAAAGTTGATTGTGGTTGATGAGGAAACAGGGCCCAACGGTTGGATCGCCGTAGATGGAATCGAAGAGCGTGTCGGTGGCTTGTCTGCAGTAGGCGATGACCTTCCTGGTGACCAAATAGCCCAGCAGGTTTCGGCCTGGCCCAACCCCTTCAACCCGCGGACAACGATCCAGTTTGAAATGGGGCGCGCTGGAAACTATCGGCTCGAAATTTATGATCTGGCGGGACGCCGTG
>JBLIOK010000178.1:0-5829 GCA_047639735.1 Candidatus Krumholzibacteriia bacterium
TTGATGGGAGGATTGTGTATCGTGCCGGTCACCACACCCAGCGGGCCACGACCAAGTTTATCAATTTCTTGGGCAAGCCAACCACCTGCCAACTCCCAACACCCCATGTGACCACCTAATATCAAAACGCCTTGTTCGGCATCCAATAAAGAACTCAGCCACTCACTAATTGATCGGTCGCTAGAGTTTTCGCCACTCGCTTCAACGATAGCGTTGTCTTGTGAGAGCAATCGCGGAGCAACCAAAGTGTGAAAAAAATTGCGGCCCAGATGCCTTTGGCAGCCCGACAAAATCAACTCGCGCTCTTCGTTGGACAATTCAGGGTAGGCTAACGCCAGATTCGAGCGCGCCCGACGCAACTGTCGAGGGCTTGCCAACGTCGCCAACTTTGCCAGCCCAAGCCCCAGTTGCCTTCCCCAAGACAAAGGCAACAATTGAGCCATTTGATAAAGAGACCAAGCCAGTCCAGCGTAAAACTGCCGGCGCATACGCCTTGGTAGCGAGATATTGTGATTCAATTTTGGGTCGGCCTGTCTCAGAGCAAGCCCGCTCGCAACACATCGTGAATATGCAAAAGACCCTCCGGGCGACCGTCACTATCAACAACAATCAACAAGGTCACCGGTCCCCGCTTTCGTTGTTGCATCATGCGCAGCGCTTCAACGGCCATCATCTGCGAGCCGATTGTGGTCGGACGAGGATTCATTGCTGCTGTAATCGGCATATCTAAAGCGCCTTCATTTTCCAAGAGCAC
Organism: Candidatus Krumholzibacteriia bacterium; assembly: GCA_047639735.1. Taxonomy (GTDB): domain Bacteria; phylum Krumholzibacteriota; class Krumholzibacteriia; order LZORAL124-64-63; family LZORAL124-64-63; genus JAGRNP01. The sequence continues at coordinate 755 of JBLIOK010000178.1, forward strand.
CCGTTTCACATCGCCATCGACACACAAGCCCTTCAAGCGACCATCGCTATCGACCACACAAACACCGCCCAATTTTTTATCAACAATTTCAGGCAAAGATTCGCGCAGGGTCACGTTTTCGGATACGAGAGGGAGCTCATCCCCTGTGTGCATCAGCTCCTCAACTTTCACCAACAGGCTACGACCCAGGGTGCCACTCGGGTGAAAGAGAGCGAAATCTTCAGCTTTGAATCCTCTTAAAGTGATCAGACTAGTGGCCAAGGCATCGCCCATCGCCATAGCCGCCACGGCAGAGCTTGTCGGGGTCAAATTCAAGGGACACGCTTCTTCGCCAATAGGTGTGTTCAAAACGATATCGCTGCCCTGCGCCAACTTGGATTCGCTACCGTCAGTAATAGCCATGGTCGTCATGCCAAATCGGCGGCAATTGGACACCAAAGAAACGACTTCGGCATTGTTGCCACTGCGCGAGATCGCGATCAAGATATCACCTTGGCGCACGACACCAAGATCGCCATGCACCGCTTCGACCGGATGAATAAAATGGCTAGGCGTGCCAGTGCTCGTAAACGTTGCAGCCATCTTCCGCGCGACAATACCGGACTTGCCCAACCCTGTGATCAACACACGACCTTCATTGGCATATAGGATTTTTAGTGCTGCCGCGAAATTTTCATCCAAACTTTCGCCAACTTGCCGCAATGCTTCGGCTTCTGCGACGAAGGTTTTTTGTCCCATTGCAATCAATTCGGCATCTGATGGCAACACATCATTGGCTGACGGTTGCTTTTTCATCACGCTTTAACCTCTTCATTACTCGACCCAGCATCGGACGACAATTCTGCCACGGAGGGATGCCACGTCTTGTCCAACAATCGTTCGAGCGCCAGAGCATAAAGGCCCGCGCTCATCAAAATCAAATCGGTCATTTCACGCACCGCACCATGCCCACCCTCAGACTTGGTGACATAACAACTGTTCTGCCGCACTTCATTGGGCGCGCTGGGCACAGCTACAGGCATGGCCACTTTGTACATTGCCGGCAAATCAATCAGATCGTCCCCAACGTACACCGTTTCTGACGCTGAACAGCCCGTCTCGGACAAGATTTCAGCCAACGCCTCGACCTTGTCAAAACGGCCAAGTTTGATGGAGTCAAATCGCAACTCGGTGCACCGGCGTTCCACGATACGGCTATTTCGTCCGGTCAGCACAGCCAGTTTTATGCCAGCGATTCGAGCCATCACCAACCCCAAGCCATCTTGAGCATTGAACTCCTTAATCGCTTCGCCGTCCGCGGTGTAAAGCAGGTTGGCCGGAGTCAATACGCCATCGGCATCCAAGACAATCAAGCGCACTTTCGCCAGCTGGTCGGCCAATTCTTCACCCAAACGCACAACCGCTTCTTGGCGATAATCAGAACCCGACCGCGGCGGCCAGTTTTTCTCGGGACTCGACTCACTCATGCTTCACTCTCCATAGTCAGGTTGCGATAGCGCACCAATTCGGTGAGCAAAGGTTCTAAAGATGCCAACGGCAGTTGACTCCCCGCATCGCTCATGGCTCGCGACGGGTCAGGATGAGCCTCGACAAACAGCACGTCACTCCCGGCGGCCATCCCACAGCGCCCGAGCAATGGAATCAACTCGGGATTGCCACCGGTGGTATTGCCCGTACTACCGGGCGACTGAACCGAATGAGTGGCATCAAAGACAACGGGGTAACCCAAATCGCGCATAATCTTAATCGATCGGAAATCTACCGTCAGATCACGGTAGCCAAAAAACGAACCGCGTTCGGTCATCAGAATGCGATCTCCGCCAGCCGACTCAACTTTGCCAGCAGCATGTGCCATGTCTGCTGCCGCTAGGAACTGGCCTTTTTTGATATTGACCACTTTCCCCGTGGCCCCGGCAGCTTCGAGCAAACTGGTTTGGCGGCATAAGAATGCAGGGATTTGCAAAATTTCAGCGACTTCAGCCACCGCTGCTGCTTCATCGGGGTGATGAATGTCTGTCACCACCGGCGCGCCAATTTCCTGCCCAATGCGATTCAGCAATTCGAGTCCGTCGACCAAACCCGGCCCCCGATAGGATTCAGAACTGGTTCGATTGTCTTTCCGGTAGCTTGCCTTGAAACAAAAACCCACGCCCAGACGATCACATATGCCCGCGATTTCTGACGCCGTTCTCAACATCTCGTCAGGGTCTTCCAAAACACATGGCCCAGCCAGGACATAGAGTGGCTGCCCCTTGCCAACTTGATGATTCCCAATGCGGATAGGCTTTGCGGTGGCCATAACATTCCTTGTTGTTTGAGGTCGCGTTCTAGAAAGTTTAGATATTTACGTTAGGTCGTCGTTATCCAGCCGCCGTATCTTTCACTTTTTCATCTTGCGAGGTCCCATTCATGAGCGCAACAGCGGCGGCCACAAATTCTCGGAACAGCGGATGCGGACGCCGTGGGCGCGACTTCAACTCCGGGTGGAACTGCACGGCTAAAAAGAAAGGATGCCCCTTCAGTTCCAGCATCTCCACCAGTTTGCCGTCTGGCGATACGCCAGAAAACACAACTCCTGCTGCTTCAAACTGCTCAAGGTAAGCGGTGTTCACTTCGTAACGATGCCGATGGCGTTCGCTGATCTCTAATTCCCCATAGGCCTGAGCAGCTAAGGAACCCGCCGTGACCTGACAGGGATACGCCCCCAGACGCATGGTGCCACCCTTTTGGGTCACACCATGTTGTGACTCCATCAGATGAATAACCGGATGGGGAGTGTCGGGTTCAAATTCCGAGCTACCCGCTTTTGAAATGCCAATAAGGTCACGACCTATTTCAATCATAGCGCACTGAAGTCCCAAGCAAATGCCAAAGAATGGAATATTGTTTTCGCGCGCAAACCGAACGGCATTGACCTTCCCAGGGATGCCACGCTCGCCAAATCCACCGGGCACCAAGATCCCATGGCAACTGCCAAAAATCTCGCGCATGCGTTGATCCCCTACGTCACTGCCTTCAAGATCTTCGGAATCAACCCAAACTTCTTCGACCGCCACATGATTCGGGATTCCAGCGTGAATAAAGCTTTCGGTAATGCTCTTATAAGCATCCTTCAATTCAATGTATTTGCCCACGATAGCGATACGCACCGTCGCTGGCGGATTGAGCAGAAGATGAACCATCTGCTCCCAATCGCTCAAATCTGGCTCGGTCGTTTCTAAACCAAGTCGCTCACAGAGCAGCTTGTCGAAGCTTTGCTGGTGCAAATTCAGAGGCACTTCGTAAATGCTTTTGACATCGCGGCCGTCAAAAACGTTTTCATAGGGCAGGTTGCAAAACAAGGCGATTTTGCGTTTGGCATCTTCTTCGATCGCGCGGTCGGCACGGCACATAAGGAAATCAGGCTGGATGCCAATGCTTCGCAGCTCGCGCACCGAATGTTGGGTTGGCTTGGTTTTTATTTCACCCGCCGCGGCAACATACGGCACTAAGGTCAAATGGACCGAGGCCGTATCGGGCACGGGTTGTTCAAGACGAAACTGCCTGATCGCTTCTAAAAAAGGAAGACTTTCTATATCCCCAACGGTGCCGCCGATTTCGGTTATGACCACATCGACATCGGGGTTCTCTTGGGCAGGCAATGCCAGACGCCTTTTGATTTCATCGGTCACGTGTGGGATCACCTGCACCGTGCGCCCGAGGTATTCACCGTTGCGTTCTTTAGTGAGAATTGTCTCGTACACACGCCCGCTGGTCAGATTATTGATTTGCGAAAGATTTGTGTCGGTAAAGCGTTCGTAGTGACCCAAATCTAAGTCGCACTCAGCACCGTCTTCGAGTACGAAGACTTCGCCATGTTGAAAGGGGCTCATTGTGCCGGGATCAACATTCAAATAGGGGTCGAATTTCTGCAAGATGACATTGAGTCCCCGGGCCTTGAGCAAGTTCCCCAACGAAGCGCTGGCGATGCCTTTCCCCAAAGCTGAAACCACACCACCGGTCACAAATACAAACTTGGCCATCTTATCTTCTTTCTGGCCCTGTCGGACCGCCTGCCAAAATCAAACTGAACGATCTTCTTGCCACAATTTGCGCACTTGTTCCAGGTCCTCCGGAGTATCCACTCCAACCGGCGCGCGCTCTATTTTTTGCACGTAAATGTTCATGCCGTTTTCCAAGGCACGCAGTTGCTCTAATCCTTCTGAAATTTCCAACGGCGTGCGCGGCCAGGCCAGAAACTTCTGCAAGGCCGTTTGGCGAAAGGCGTAAATCCCAACGTGCCTCAAGGCCACTTGGTGCCCCACCACTTCAGCCCCAGGAAAGCCACCTGGAATTGGCGCACGTGAAAAATACAGTGCCTTCATTTCTCTGTCACAGATCACTTTCACAGCATTCGGGTCGCGCCATTGGGCCGGGTCAGAAAAGGCATGGGCGCAAGTGCCCACATCTCGCCGCGGATCAGCAACCATGGCAGCAATCAGAGCGTCAACATCGTGATGATTCAAAAGGGGCTCATCACCCTGTAAATTTACAACCAAATCGACGTCATGTCTCGCAGCGACTTCGCCAATGCGGTCGGTTCCCGTTTCATGAGCTCCAGTCATCTCGGCCTGACCACCAGCATCGGCTACTGCATCGCAAATACGTTGGTCATCGGTAGCCACAACAATCGTCTTGGCATGGGCGATGCGGCGGCTGTTTTCCAACACCCGCACAATCAAGGGTTCACCCGCCAAATCAGCGAGCGCTTTGCCTGGAAATCTTGTTGAACCAAAACGAGAGGGGATGACGATCAGCACCCGGGACGGGTCGATTTCAGAATGGTGTTGCGCAGACTTTGCGGCCATAAACACCTTCAAGGCAAACCCGATACGCAGTACTCAGGGACAGCCTATACTAAACCATTGCGGCAAATTTCAGAACAGAAACTTATCGCATACTCAACAGTAGACATTCTTACCATAACAGAGAAGCCCACCCCGTGAGGGGCGGGCTCCGGTCACTCAAACATCCAGCACCTAAAAAGGTTGGATGTTGACCTTTTTCTTAGTGCCCCGGAAATCCTGGAATTTCAC
>JBLIOK010000179.1:0-5767 GCA_047639735.1 Candidatus Krumholzibacteriia bacterium
AAAACGAGGTTTGATGTTGTCGCCACCCGGCTCGAGCGGCTTCCATTCACCGCACTATCCGGAATGGCAGCTAAGATGGATTTTTCCAGATGATCACGCAAATGGCCAATCTCAGGTATCGACCCCGTCAAACTTTCTTGAGCCAATTCACAAGCGACACCAAGACCTGCAATCGCCGGCACGTTTTCGGTCCCGGCCCGCCGTCCTCGTTCTTGCCTGCCGCCCTGAATCATCGCCGTAATAGATACGCCGCGCCGCACGTAGAGTGCGCCAACCCCTTTACTGGCATGGAGTTTATGGCCAGATATGGTGAACAAATCAATCGGCCACTGCGCCAGATCCAAGGCGATTTTCCCGGCTGCTTGGACTCCATCAACATGAAAGAGAGCCCCATGCTGACGAACAATTTCCCCGGCCGCAACCACATCAAACACCACACCGGTTTCGTTGTTGACCATCATTATCGAGACCACCGCGGTGTCCGGGCGCAATGCCGTTCGCAAATCATCGAGAGCAATTTGACCGTCGGCATCGACAGGCAAACATGTCAGTTCACACTCACCAGCAGAAGCCATCTCTTGGCATAGTTTGAGCACCGCCGGATGTTCCACCGCCGTAGTGATGATGTGTTTTTTATCGGGATTTGCATTTAAAGCGCCGACAATTGCCAGATTATCCGCCTCGGTGCCGCTCCCGGTAAAGACGATTTCACTTGGCGCTTTGGCCCCCAGCAGAGCGGCCACTTTGGCCCGAGCATCGGCGAGCTCTTCAGCAGCGCGTTGCCCGATACGGTGAACACTAGAAGGATTACCAAAATGGTCGGTCAACAAAGGCACCATCTTGGCGACAACTTCTGGGGCAACCACCGTCGAGGCGTTGTTGTCAAAATAGACGCTCATGTGGCAGACCTAGCACCGCGGCCGACACCAAGTTCGAGCAATAGCATCAGCAAAGCCGCCGTCAATAGCCAACCGGCCATGTTGTGTCCTTCCAGGGCCGTAACAAACTCAGCCGGGTCACGGCCGGTCAAATTTCGGTCAAGGCTAAGATTCCCGTCTGCCAAAATACCGGCAAAAGATTCTGCCGAGCGCAGCTCCAAAATCGATTCGTAGTCGGGAATACCCGCCGCCACAACGCCTAAGGTGTCCGAAATGGCCTGCCCTTCACCGGCAGTGAAAACAACAAACCCAGCTCGGTCGATGCGGCCGCCACGCAGAATGGGTTGGCCCTGATGCCAAGTCAATTCGGCGGCACCGCTGGTTCCATCCGTCGAGCGGCTCACTAAAATTCTCTCGGCTTGAGAAAGCAGACCACTGCTATGTGCCGCTCGCGGTCGCAGAAGAGCCTCGTTACCCACTACTGTATTGACGGCATCTGTATTTTGGCTCGCTGCCAGCCAAGCGGTTAAACGCTGCCAAAACGGCAACGCCATGGGGCTGGCCGCGAAATCTCCGTTCGACAGTTGCATGTCACTGCCAAACACAACCAACCGGCCCTGCTCAACAGCTGTCGCGAACGCCAGCGGGTCATCTCCAACAAGTGACAGCAGAACTTCGCCATTATTCTCGTTCATTTTGAACCAACGGCGCCAAGACACCTCGCCTAAAGTGGTCAAAGCCGCTTCATCTAAACCGTCTAATACTGGGTGATTCGCGGACAATATTTTAGTTCGCTGACCGGGAGCAGCAACCGACTCATATCCGATTTCGGTCGAGAGCTGCAACGCTGGCAATAGGGTGTCGCGCAAGTAAGTGGCGAGTTTTGGGTCCCCAACCATCAAGACTAGCTGCCCCCCACCTTCCACCCAAGCCTTGAGTCCATCAAGCGCGCGGCGACCGAGCGGGTCGGGGTTGATCAAAAACACCACATCAGCCAAGGCCAAGTCTCCTGTAGAGAGTTCGCCGCTCGTTAAACTTTGGGCAGCAAAAACAGAAGGACCTCCGCCAGGAGCAAGCGCCTCGCTTATATATCTCCATCCCCCGCGGCCCGGCAATCCGTCTTGTGGCTGATCGGAGCCGTGCACGATCAATACTTCGAGCCTCGGCGGGACCTCCATAACAAAGGGGCGTCGATCATCTGCCGGCAAACTGTCGGTCTCTTTACGCACATATCCCAGATGCCGGCCCACAGCAGGGACGGTCATCGAAAATTCAACCGGCACCCATTCACCGACTCGTCCCGCGGTCACCACTTCTCCAACCGGACGCCCATCAATTTCCAGCACAAAAACTTGCTCATCAAACTGGGGCATTACGGTGGCGCTGACGGTGATGTTTTCGCCAGATCGCATCGTGCGCTGTGGCAAATCCACCGACAAAACAGCACCCCCTTCCGTTTTCGTACCGATTTGATGCAGCAACACATTCACTTCGCCGATTTCTTTTAAGCGCAAGGCAGCGGCAACCCATTCATCAGCCACAGGTGCTGCCTGCAGGTCGCTCAAGATGACCACTTGAACCGGCGAGCCCGGTGCCCGAGCCACTAACGGGCCAACCACCGTCCAAACCGAATCCAATGCAAAACCACCATCGGTTGGCCTGATCAACTGCAACCCGTTAAGCGCGCCCGAGCCAGCCGGTAACCAGTCGCCAAAAACTTTGTCGGTTTGACTGCCCGCTGCCACGACCTGTATGGAAGTTCCTTCCGGCAATGAACGGATCATTTCGGCGCAAACTTGCAAAGCTTCATCCAACCGCGTGCCACCATCTTGGCCAGTGTTCATGCTAGCCGAATTGTCGATCACAAACAAAACCGAGCGAGCACCAGAGCCCGCTCCCAGCCCGCCCCAGAGGGGACCTGCAGCCGCCAAGGCGATCAGCAAAATAGCCAAGACCCGCAGCAACAAAAGCAGCCACCGTCTCACACCCAAACTGCGCGCTTGGCGCGATTGCACTTCGTCCAAGAAACGCAAGTCACTAAAGGGCTGTTGCTGCACGCGCCGCCGGCTTAAGAAATGTATGATAACGGGCAAGGCCGAGGCCACAGCACCGAATAGCAAGGCGGGATTTAAAAACGAAATGGGCATCAGGACATCCGCCGTCTTTTTTGCAAGTACGCGCCGAGTCCTTTTTCAAAAGGCGTGGCGGTGGTGATTTCGACCAACTCAATATGTTGCTGGCGGCATTCGCGCCGCATGTGATTACGCCATTCTTCAAATCGCGCCTGGTAACCATCGCGCATATGGGCCGCTTCTAGGCGCACCTTGTGACCTGGGTTTTCTAACGCTTCAAACTCCACTTCGCCATGATAGTCGAGGCTGATTTCAAGCGGATCGAGAATTTGAAAAACAAGCACTTCGTGACCGCGATGGCGGAAGTGCTTGAGACCAGCCATGATGCTTTCTGGATTATCCATCAAGTCACTAAAAAGGATCACCAGGCCGCGTCGCTTGATTCTTTCAGCGACTCGATGCAACACCTCCCCCACATTTGTTGCCTTGCCAGCAGGCAAATCATCGAGGATTTTCAGGATTTGAAAAAGCTGGCGACGCATCGAGCGCGCGGGCACCATGGCCAAAGGCGCTTCGTCAAAACTGACCAAGCCCACGGCGTCATTTTGACGCAACAACAAGTAACTCAGCGCCGCCGCGAGGTAGCTCGCGTACTGCTTCTTGGAAGGGCGATCATCGTCACCGCGAAACTCCATACTTGCAGAACAATCCATCAGCAAAGTCGCCCGCAGATTGGTCTCTTCGGTGAAGACTTTCAAGTAGTGGCGGTCAGACTTGGCATAAACTCGCCAATCAATATTTACCACCGGTTCCCCGGCAATGTACTGCCGATATTCGGCAAACTCAGAGCTGAACCCGTGATAGGGGCTCTTGTGCTGGCCCGTCAAAAAGCCTTCCACGACCAAACGCGCCACCAAGTCCAGACGGCCCAAGCGGCCGACTATTTCAGGCGTCAACACCCCATCGCCGGAACTTTGACTCACTGATCAACCTCTTGCATGATTTTTTCAATGATGTCGTCTTTCTTCACGTTTTCGGCTTCAGCGTGAAAATTGGCGACCAATCGGTGACGCAGAACGGGCAAGGCCAAGCGACGGATGTCAGAGAGGTCAGCTGTCGGCCGGCCGTCCAACATAGCCGCGGTTTTAGCGCCACGGATCAGATATTGAGCCGCGCGCGGACCCGCTCCCCACGCCAAATATTCTTTAGCTGCCGGCGATTCTTCACCGGTGCCTACGCGAGTTGCACGCACCAATTTGACGGCAAAATTGGTCACGTTTTCTGCCACCGGTACCTGCCGGACCAACTGTTGGCTCGCCAAGACTTGGGCAGCATTCATGGTTTTATTCAAAACGGCACTGCTAGAGCCGGTCGTGTGTTCAACGATGGCCACTTCGTCCGCAAAATTCGGATAGTCGATCAGCACATTGAACATAAACCGGTCGAGTTGGGCTTCCGGCAAAGGATAAGTGCCTTCCTGTTCGATCGGGTTTTGCGTCGCCAGCACAAAAAATGGACTGTCGAGCGACATCGTCTTTCCGCCTGCCGTCACTTCGTGCTCTTGCATCGCCTGCAGAAGAGCCGCCTGAGTTTTAGGAGGCGTGCGGTTGATCTCGTCGGCGAGGACCATGTTGGCAAAAATAGGGCCCTTGATAAACTTAAACGCTCGCTGGCCAGTGCTTTGATCGTCTTCCAGGATTTCAGAACCGGTGATATCACTCGGCATCAGATCTGGCGTGAACTGGATGCGGTTGAAGCTCAGATCCATCACCTCGGCCAGGCTGCTGATCAACAAAGTCTTGGCCAAGCCCGGCACTCCTTCCAGAAGCACATGACCGCCGCTGAAGAGGGCGATCATCATTTCGTCGATAACCCTTTCCTGGCCGATAATGACTTTCCCGATCTCTTGTCGCATCTGGCGGTAGTGCTCGCGTACGGCGTCGATGCTGAGGGCGGCGTTGTGGGCTGATTCGTCGTGATTTGCGCTTTCGGTCACAAGTATTCCTCTCGCTGAGTCAATGTCCCCTGAGTTCATATAAACATGACGATATCGCCGTCTGGCCAGATCGTCCACCCCCACCTTGAAATGGGCTTATAAATCCTATCCCTGCAACGCCTACATCGAGGCAAGGTTTCGTCTTTTTCTAGTTCCATTCGCGCACTCACAAACTCTGCAAGTTCCCGTTTGATCCCCCCATATCTCTGTACTACCTTTTAAATACAAGCCGCCTGATTGCGGCACGTTATTGACGCCTCATTTTGCCTGGAGTTCGTATTGCACAAACATCTTTACCGTTCGGTGGAAACCCTACTGGAGCGGATCGATCATTCAGCAGGTGATCAGAATATGCTTTCCGAAATTTTGCATATGCTAGTAGAAGACGAGGAAGCCCAAGCCCTGGGTGTCGTCAGTGGGCGCCTCTACCGCGAAGAAGCTGAAGTCTATCGCTTGATCGAAAGCATTGGCGAAAAAGGCGCGACCATTGCCGGTAAGACAGTCAGCAAATCGTACCAAGTAGTGCAAGATATTGAGCAGCGTCGGCTGTTTGTCACCTCGCCTGACACACCAGGAATTGATCCCGAACTCGAAGCCCAATTTACCGATCAGGACGCCGCTGCGATCCTCATCGGACGCAACCCGGCTCATATCATGAGCCTCGGCATCAAGCACCACGGCAGCGAAGACGATCTCTTGGTTCTGCTGGAAACCATCCGTGCCAGTGTTGGCTTAAAACTTCGCGAACGCAATTTAGATGACCAGATGCGCCAAGCCCAGGCCATTCAAGAATCTTTGGTCCCCTCGGTCTTGCCAACGAT
>JBLIOK010000180.1:0-5762 GCA_047639735.1 Candidatus Krumholzibacteriia bacterium
GATTGCTGCTAATTTCTAGCCCGGTTTCGTCGCTGATTCGGCGCGCCATCGTTTTGAAATAGCCACTGCCTTCGGAACCAACAATGACATGACAATCGACTGCTCGGATGCCAAACATCTCTTTGAGCTTTTCGGACTTTCCTTCGTGGTGCACGTTTTCGTCAAAACTGTAGTACACCTCTTTATCGCGATCGGAGCCCATCATCAAGCCCTTGATAAAAGCTTTGACCACTTTCGGCTTGCCCTGGAACACGACTTCATAAAAGCGCGGCGCAGTTGAGGTTTTCTTGGCCATGTTGAGTTCTCCCTAGACAAAGAATATTAAAGTGACAATGACGAATATCGGCATCAAAATAGGCACCGACCATTTTATCAGGTAGCCAAAGAAGCTCGGCATGGGAATACCCATTTCTTCGGCGATGGCTTTGACCATGAAGTTAGGCGCATTGCCGATGTAAGTGACGGCTCCCATAAAGACCGCGCCGGCTGAAATGGCGGTCAAGTTGGAGATAAACTCCTGGTTACGCAGATCTGGACTCAAGTAACCAAGCAGTCCTGGAATTTCAGCCTCCACCTTGCCCAGCTCACCTAATGCAGCGTTGAAGAAGGTGAGATAGGTTGGCGCGTTGTCGAGGAAGCTGGATAAAATCCCGGTCGCCCAAAAGTAACGCACGGGGCCATGAACTGCCGTGGTCAAGTCAGCGAGCGCGCCGTCTGAGCCCGCTTTGAGAATGGCCAAGGCAGGGATGATGGTCATGAAAATTCCGGCAAAGAGGTAGGCTACTTCTTTGATGGGAAACCAAGAGAACCCGTTCTTTTCGCGCAGACTTTTTGAAGTCGTGACCAAGCTCAAGATACCCATCGCAATGATGATGATATCCTTTACCCAGTTCTGCAAAGGCACCTTCACGGCATGGCTGCCGCCCGAGTAGACCGATACATCCATCATGTTCACCGCGCCAGACATGACCACCGCGCCTACTACACCCAGCAAGAACAACAAGTTGTGCAAGCCTTCAATCTTGATAGATGTAGGGTTGTTTTCAGCCGCTGGAATGTTTTCTTCTTTGCGGTAAAGCCGCGTGTCGACAACGAAAAACACGAGCAACACCAGAGTTGCAGTGACTAACATCTCGTACATTAACCCGGTCGTGACCCAGAAGAAGGGAACATTGTGGAGGAAGCCGAGAAACAGCGGTGGATCGCCTAATGGTGTTAAGCTGCCACCTATGTTGGCCACTAGGAAGATGAAAAAGATCACCAGGTGCACTTTGTTGCGTCGCCATTCATTGGCCCTCAACAGGGGACGAATAAGCACCATTGCCGCGCCGGTGGTCCCAATAAGCGAAGCCAGAAAGGTGCCGATCAAGAGCAGCACAAAATTCACTTTGGGGGATCCGCGCAACGAACCGCCCACGTAGATTCCGCCGGAAATTGTGAACAATCCCCAAAGCAAAATGATAAACGGGAAGTAATCGAGAAGATAGATGTGCAATATCTCTTGAATGGCTTCGGACGTATTCCAGATCAAAAACGGCACGGCAAAGAGAACTGCCCAAAAAGCAGACACAGCCGGGAAGTGTTTGTGCCAAAAATGCGGTGCAACCAACGGACCGAGGGCAATAGAAAGCAGAATGCCGGCAAATGGAATTGCGGTCCAAAGGGGCAACATCCCGACCGGGCTTGTGTGGCTTTCTCCGTGGGATTCCGTTGCCGCACCTGCTGCCAACGCGGTCGAGGCGAGTAAAACCAATAGGCATATAGTGAGCACGCCAATCACAAGTGGTTTTTTGTGGATTCGCAAATTTGTGGCCATCTATGAAGTGCCTCCGGGAAGAACAAGGAAAGTGAATTGTTGGTGTAAATGCAGAGGCTAAGGTAGGATATCAAATGTGTCAACTTTTGCTGAGCCACTAAATCGTCCAATTTACGCCAACGTCAGGGAATATTGTGCGCGTCGCTCATATTAGCACTCGGCTAAGCAACTATGGGGGCGAAATTTGTTTGGCGAATCTGGCGCGCGGGTTCGTGGAGCGGGGGCACCAGGTCAGCTGCATAGTTCGGCCGCCAAGCGAATTGGCGACGCAGTTTGTCGGGTCCAACGTGGATGTCGTTCCCCAAGAAATGATCGATTGGTTTGATGTTGGCACTATTCGGAGAGTGCGCAGATGGCTTTGTGATCATCCGGTGGATATTTTGGCCAGCCACACGCCTCGCGATCACTTTATCGCATCAGTGGCGTCCCACGGGCTGGATGTGTGTAATGTGGCGACTCGGCACCAGTTGAAACCGTTGTCTTTTCCCGTCTTCAAGCGGCCCTTTCTTCGGAAATTTGGGGCGGTGATCGCGGTCAGCGAAGCGGTTGCTGTCGGGGTTCACCAAGCCAGTTGGTTGCCGAAAAGTCGTGTGGTTACCGTTCTCAACGGAGTCGCGGACCCGGTGCCGGTCGGGCCACAGGCAGGTGTGCGGGCCAGTCTGGGGCTTGCAGCAGGGACTCCTTTGGTTGGTCTGATCGGGAAGAGGTGCCCCGAAAAAGGCGCAGATGTGATTTTGCGAGCCGCCGCGCGTGATGGATTACGGCAATTACCGTTTCACTTGGTCTTGATTGGTGACGGTGATGAGCGCTATACGGAGCACCTGCAGGCGCTGTCCGCAAAACTGGGTTTGCAAGATCGCGTTCATTTTCTGCCATACATCTCTCAAGTGGCCAATGTTATGCATGAGCTCGATGTCTTGGTGGTGGCTTCTCATGCCGAACCATTTGGACTGGTGACGGTGGAAGCCTTGGCCGCATCGGTGCCAGTAGTCGCGACTGATCAAGGTGGTTCACCCGAGATAATTAGTGATGGGCGTGAAGGGTTTTTGGTGCCCCCTCAGGCCGAAAGCGATTTGGCGAACCGGTTGGAATGCTTGTTGATGTCGCCCGGATTGCGCCGTGAGATGGGCGCGCGTGGGCGAAACCGGTATTTGGCGCAGTTCTCTCTCGAGCGGATGGTGCTTGAAACTGAATCGGTATACCAAAATGCGCTGCGGACCTTTCGGGAGTCCATAGCCAGAACCTCTAAAGACGCCACGGCCTGAATCGTTTATGCTGAAATTCACTCCCATATCGGTTAAAATAGAGCACAGCTTCTTATTGAATCACTCTGTCGTGGAGATATGGCACATGTTAAATCGTCTTTCAGTGGTCAAATTCGCTTGCACTTTGGGTGTGCTGTTTCTATTTGTCGGCCTATTCGGCCAAGCACATCCCTTGTTTGCTGCCGATCGCACGGTGATCGGCGAACTGTGGTCACAAGATAACTGAGCTTATTGTCCCTCCGCGGTCGCGGGGTTCAATGATCTGTACAATACTCATGATCGCTCGGAATTCTTGGGTTTGACCTTTTATTTCAGCCCTCCGTATGTGCTGCCCGACGGGAATGTGCGTGCTTCTGGCTATGGCTTTAACGGCACGCCATCGGTTGTTTTTGATGGCACCGAAAAGGTTGTCGGAGGCGCGGCCTCTGGCTCCATGTTCAGCACCTACGAGTCAATTGTGCTGAGTCAGTTGTCGACTGTCAGCCCGCTTTCCATAGATGCGAGCTACGTCATAATCGACGGCCAAGTAACCCTGACTACAGATATTGATGTGGATCTCGCCACGTCTGGTAGCAGTCGTCAGGTCATGTTCTTTGTGACCCAAGACGATTTGCACGGCCATCCCAATATGGTGATGGCGATGTTGCCAGAAGCGGCCTTTAGCCTGACCGCTCCGGGCCAATCCACGTCGATCGAACGGACATTTCCGATGTCGGCGGCATGGAATGAACCGGATTTGAATATCATGGTTGTCGTGCAAAACACAGCCACGAAAGAAATTTACCAAGCCTTTCAAGCGATTCCTGATTACGCGGGTACGGTTACCTTGGATTGCGACCCCAATGGCCTGAACGCGGCCTGGACTTGCGAGGGCCCTGGGTTTGAACAATCGGGTTTTGGTGATTCGTTGCTCAATGTGTTTGCGGCAGGTCAGTACACGGTAACTTGGGAAAATGTGGCCTATTGGGACGGTCCGGTTTCACCACAGGTGGAAACTTTGATTGTTGGTGGCGCCGTAACCTTTGCGGGCGATTATAGTGGCGGCCCCTTGGCGGCGACAACCAGCGGCGCAATAGGGTCAATGGCAGCCGCGGGTTCGGTGAGTTTGATCGATTTCGACAGCGACGGTGACCTCGACGTGCATGTGACCAGCCATAACAGTGGAGACATGCTCCTTGAAAACGATGGCCTTGGCACCTTCAATAATCTCAATGCATCGCCATTGGCCGCGACCTCATCGGTACGAGGTGCAGCGTGGGCAGACGTCAACGGGGACGGGGCGGTAGACGTCTACCTGACCCGAGAAAATTTGGTCAATCAGCTGTTTTTGGCTGATGGCAACGGCGGCTTCACTCAGGCCACCAAATATGGTGACAGCGGTGCCGACCCAAGCTATGGCGGCGCTTGGATTGATTTTGACAACGACGGATTACTTGACCTGAGTGTCGTCAACAATGGCGCCGCCAATGTGCTGCTGAAAAGCCAGGGTGAGATCGCCCCAGGTACATTGCTGTTTTCTTCTTTGTCTGGGGCCTTTGGCAATCTGGGCGCAGCGTCATGTATCGTCTGGGGTGATGGCGATCTGGATGGCCGCCCTGATCCGTATGTCGTCAACCAATTCAGCGGCAATGTGGTGTTTCAAAATACTACCGTTGGTTTTTCAGACTTGACGGGTGGGTTGGGCATGGGGGACTTGGGGAACGGCAAAGGAGCCGCATTTGGCGACTTCGACAACGACGGCGATTTGGATCTGTATTTAGCCAACGATGGCCAGGCCGATGTGCTGTACAAGTGCACCGGCCCGTTTCAATACACGCAAGTTGGCGGCCCCAACATGGCTCACCAGGGACGCGGACGAGGCGTGCTTTGGGCCGACTTTGATAACGATGGTAACCTGGATCTTTTCTTGAGCCGGTATGACGAATCAGATGTGATTCTGCTCGGCGATGGGATGGGTAATTTTACCGCCGTACCTGTGGGGCTTGATGAAGGCATTACTGGCAGCAACGCCTGCGCCTGCGGTGATATGAATAACGATGGCAAGATGGACATTGTGGTTACTCGCGAATCGGCGGCCAATGTGATGTTCACCAACCAGATCACCAATTCAAATCATTGGGTGCAGTTGCATTTGACAGGCAACGGCACCAATACGGGGGGCATCGGAGCACGCGTCGTGCTCGCTGCGGGTGGAAAAAGCCAAACCCGGTTTTTGAGTCCGGGCTCCGGCTATTTGAGCTGCAGCGCCATCGATCCTCATTTTGGACTCGGCGCTGCCACGGTGATCGACCAAATTGATATCTATTGGCCCGATGGGTTGCACCAGACCATTGGGTCCCAAGGGGTTGACCGTATCCTGGCGATCACTAAAGGCGTCGATTTGCCGAGCGCGGTGGACGATGGACAGACACCTCACCTGACATCACTTGGCGCAGCCTATCCGAACCCATTCAATCCCAGCACAACGATCAATTTCGTTCTGAAATATGCGACCGAAGCTCGCGTAGATGTGTACACCGTTGATGGGCGCCATGTGCGAACGTTGACAGACACCTCATTTGGTTCTGGCCCCCATCAAGTGATGTGGCAAGGTGACGATGACGCTGGGCGAGCGGTTGCGTCGGGAACCTATCTTTTCCGTTTGAAAACAGCAGATGGTTATGAACAGTCAGGCAGTATGG
>JBLIOK010000181.1:0-5709 GCA_047639735.1 Candidatus Krumholzibacteriia bacterium
ATATTCCGCGCAATGTGGTGGTCGGCCCCGAAGGGAAAATCCTCTTCCAGTCGTCGGGTTTTGAGGACGAAGATTTTCAAGCGATGATCAATCTGATTGATGAAAAGCTACCAGCCTTGGGCAATATTTGATTGCTCGCGGCGCCGAAATTGTGAATCATTTGAACATGATGCGTATCGTCATTGTGTCTCTTCAACTCAGCTGGGATAGTTCGTGAAAACATATCTTCGCATGTTGCGCATGATCAAACCGTACACCGTTCAACTGGTGCTCGCGGTGATCTTCATGATCATTTTTTCATTCATGAGCATTTTTTCTATTGGGATGATCTCGCCATTTTTGAAGGCCTTGTTCAACAAAACTGACACCGGCGTGGTGATGGAACTGCCCGGAAGTGAATTGTCAGCACCCATCACAACGGGCAGCTATGACGAAGCTGGGGTGACCCACGAAGGCGACCACCAAGCCAGCGCCGATTTGGCCGAACGGGTGAGTCAAGAATCAGCCCAGGGGCTTAATGATGAAGACCGCCGTGAACGATACGATTCGTTAAAAGACCAATTTACCGGTGTTGATCGCCTTAAGCTGCGGTTTTCAGAGTGGGTGTCGGTGACGATGCTCAAGGGCACTAAACAAGAGGCGCTGCTGCGTATTTGTATAGCCTTTTTTCTGGCTGCCTTGATCAAGAATATCGCCTGCTATATTCAAGAGATTCTGATGGTGTATGTGGGCCAAGCGGTTATCCGCGACCTGCGCAATCAGCTGTACCTCAAGCTCACACGATTGCCACTCAGCTATTACAACCAACACAAAGCGGGCGAGCTAATCAGCCGGGCGACCAATGACGTGATGGTTGCCCAGCAGTGTGTTGGCCTAAGCTTCACCAAGCTGATCAAAGACCCGGTGATGTTGATCATGTACTTGGCCGTGGCCTTGGTCTTGAGTTGGAAGATGACTGTGATGGCGCTGGTGCTGATGCCCGCCAGTTTGATCGTGATCATCCGCATCGGCAAACGCTTGCGCAAGTTGAGCACCGTACAACAAGAACAAATGGCTGACCTGACCAGCACCCTGCAAGAAACGGTTTATGGCATCCGGGTCATCAAGGCGTTTGCCATGGAAAAATTTGAGAACAACAAATTTATTGGCCAATCGCAGGCGTTGTTCAAGCAGGTGTACCGCATCAACTATGTGATGAAAATGAGTTCGCCGTTAACCGAACAAATGAGCATGTTTGTGGCACTGTTTCTGCTTTGGTTTGGTGGCAGTCGCGTTTTTACTGGCGGCATCATGGCGCCTGATTTGTTCATTGTTTTCTTGTTCATGATTTTTTCAATGGTGCGCCCCATCAAAAGCCTGGGCGCCGTTAATAATGAGATCCAAGCCGGGATGGCCGCTGCTGCGCGCATCTTTGAACTGCTCGACTCTGAAGCAGAGGTAGAAGATGTCGACGCCGGATTGCGCTTAGGGCGAGCTAGGGGCAGTGTTGAATTTGAAAACGTGCATTTTGAATATGTGAAGAACGAGCCGGTGTTGTGCGGAGTCTCGCTCAAAGTGGAGCCGGGCGAAGTCGTAGCCTTAGTGGGTTCAAGCGGCTCGGGAAAAAGCACGATGATTGATATGATTCCAGGTTTTTACCAGCCTAATGAAGGCCGGTTATTGATCGACGGGCACCCGATACATGAATTGAATTTGGAGTCTTTGCGGAGCAGTATGGGCATTGTCACCCAAGAAGTGATTCTCTTTCACGATTCAATCTTCAATAACATCGCCTACGGTTTGGACGATGTGAAGTTGGACGACGTGAAAGCGGCAGCGCAAGCCGCCAACGCCGATGAATTTATTGAGCGCTTGCCCGATGGTTACGATACCGTTATTGGCGATCGCGGTTTGAAGTTATCGGGCGGGCAGCGTCAAAGGTTGTCAATCGCGCGGGCGATCTTGAAAAACCCGGCCATCTTGTTGCTCGACGAAGCGACCAGCGCCTTGGACACCGAGGCCGAACAACTTGTGCAGGAAGCGATTGATCGCTTGGTGAAAGACCGGACGACGATTGTTATCGCGCATCGCCTGTCGACCATTCAAAACGTGGATCGCATTTATCTGCTGGAAGAGGGGCAAGTTGTGCAGGTGGGCACGCATGACGAATTGTTGGCCACCGGCGGGCGCTACAAAGAATTGTACACCATGCAGTTTCAGCGGTAGGCCGCTTTAACAGTGCCCCACCTGTGCGGGCGTGCGGAAACCGCCGTGCACTCTGGGTTATTCACCTCAAGCTCATTCAAAACGACCAAATCATTGAGTTCGAAAAAGGCACAATCACGCGTGAGCGAATTCTGCCCGAGAATCTCTATACGGGCAGGTTGGCTGTTTTGCAGTACACATGGTTGGCTGAATACTTTGACCCACCCGGTGGGGCAGCCGCTGAATATCATGTTCCACTCGACGGTGTTCATGACATAGTCTGTGTAGAGGACGGTTCCGATTTGGTCGTTGAAATTTGGGCGAGCGCTGAGGTCGAGGTTTTCGGGAAAGCGAAACCGGACCGTTAGATAAGTAAGAGCGAGATCTTCAGGCACATAGGCCCATAGTATTTGCTCAAATTGATCGCCCGCAGAACCTGTGACGCAGGTGATGGACCGGGCGTCGTCGGCGTAGAGTCCGACTTGGAATTCGGTTTGAGCAAAAGCTGGAACAGCAAAAGCGAGGGAAAAGAAGAAGAGACTGATGGGTTTCAAGGGACCCTCGCCTTAAGTCAAAATCAAGTCATGTCTTCCGGTTCATCGTAATAGTCGATCATGTCGACGGGCATCACAACGGTCGATGCGATGTTGCTCATGTGGGCAACCAGGCGTTTGTAGAAACGCAACATCAAGACGATGCACACCGCGTTTTTAACGTCGAGTGACCCATTGGTGGTTTCCCGGATCATTTGTTCGTAAATGCGGCCGTTGGCTTTGGCTTGCTTGATGACTTTGCCTGCGAGCTCTTCGTCACTTTCAGCAAAGGCGCGACGCGTGGTTTCGAACATCGTGGAGATTTCGTTGCTGTATTCGCCCAACTTGTCATCGTAAATACTACGATCGACATCGTCCGGCATCATTTCGCCAACTTCATGCAGATTCTTGACGTAATCGCCGAGACGCTCGGCGTCTTTGACTGCGTTCATAAAGATCAACGCGGTGGGCACTTCAGCTCGGGACCCACGAACGGACAAACGCGAAACCACACGGCGACGAATTTTGCGTTCGAGCTTGTTGATTTGGCGGTCTTGTTTGTAGATCCGCGTTTGAGGGTCTTCATCGGGCTCGCCTTTGATCAGCACGCCGATGGTGACGTCGAACATGTCGTGGCTCTTCTCTAACATCTCGCTAATCATTTCGACCAGTTCGTTGCTCCAGTTGTCGGATTTAAACACGTCTAATATTGATCCGAAACCCATGGCGTTCTCCCGCTTTTTGGTTGTGCTGCCGCGCTGCTACGCGCGCAACATCTTGTCGATAAAGATGAACAGAAGCGGCATCACGAAGAACACGCCTATCATATAATAGAGCGCGTAGATGCGTTTTTCTGCGGTGCGTTTGGCCAAGCCTTTAGCTAGCCGAATAGGGATGCGTCTGATCGCGGGTATCGGATAGATGATCAGGATACCCGAAATATTGAACAACAGATGAACGATGGCCACGGTTACCGCCTGTGGCGAACCTGTCATAGAGGCCAACAACGCGGTCACTGTGGTGCCGATGTTGGCGCCCATGGTTGCGCTGAAGGCGGCTTCTAACGGCACGATGCCCGCTCCGATCAAGGGCACCAACAAGCTGGTGGTGATAGAGCTGCTTTGCACGCCGACGGTGACGAGTAAGCCCATGGCCATGGCGGCCAGACCGCTGCCGTTAAGGGCATCTGATACGGAGCCTTCTGCTTTATCTAGCACCAAGCGCTTGAGCACTTTCGTCAGAAAAGTGAGCGCGAAGAAAATGCCCGCCAAAGCGACTACGACCATGACGATGGTGGCAATAGTGTTCGTCAGTTCAAGGTTGTCGGTGAAAAAATGTTGGACCTCTTTGACGACGGGCTTGACCACAGCTTTGATGGGATTGGGAAACTTGGTTCCTTCAGCGCCGACAAGTTGCAGGCTCAACCAACCAGCAGAACGCTCCAAGAAATGTGTCGCTTGTTCAATGGGGAACAGCAGCATGATGGCGATCAGATTGAAAAAATCGTGCATCGTAGCGCCAGCAAAGGCTCGTTGAAATTCGGTGCGTCGGTTGATCGAGGTCATGGCCACCAAGGTGTTGGTGACGGTTGTGCCCATGTTGGCACCCATGATGATTGGAATCGCGCCCTGCACGGTCAGCACACCGCCAGCGACCATGCCAACAATGATTGATGTAGAACTGGATGAACTTTGGATCAGCGACGTGGCGAGTAGCCCGATCATCAAACCAACGACGGGGTTGGTTGTGGTGGCGATCAGTTGTTCGCTGAATTCTTTGCCCGCGAGTTTAAAGGCAGCGCCAAAGAGGGCAATGGAAAATAAGAATACATAAAGTAGGCAGGCGAGAATAAGAATATTGAGCAGAATGCCCAGCCAACGATTGGCTGGCGGCTGGTCTTGATCCGCGATTCGTGCCGGGGTTGTAACGCGATCAGACATGTCGCTCCTGGTCAGGTTGGCAACTCATGAAATCACTCATCATTGTCTGCGAGCGAAACTTATCCAGAAGCGATTTGGGAGTCAAGAATTTCTCTGTCTTGGGGTTCAGGGACTGGGTTTTTCAGTCGTTCACGGAAAGCCAAGCCATTTTCTGGTCTTGCGGCAAGGCCACCATTTCCAAAATGGCCGCAATGTATTGGTTTTCGGTACCTGTGCGCTGGGGATTGCGGAATTCCCAGACGATGTCGCCAGCCGCCGAGATTTCAAAAGCGCGCCCGTTGTCTGATTCGGTAATCAGTGTGTTGCCGTTCTCTAGGCGTTGGCTAGATCCGCAAGTTTCGGAATAGAACGGAGCCTCGCTGCTGTTTGAAAATTCCCAGACGATCTGCTGGGTCAAAGGATCAAGTTCGACAACTTTGGACTGACCAAAGTGGCCTTGGTTGTCAAAAATCAACAGGTTTCCGTTTTCCAACAGGGTCGGCTGATGTTGGGCTTGCCACATACCGCTAAGAGCCCAGACAACTTGTTTCACTTGGGGGTCAATGATCGCCACGACTCCGATTTCACGGATGGATATTAAGAAGTTGCCCTCTTTGAAAGCCGGTGATTCGTGGGCAAGGCTACCGTCCAGCAACTCGAGAGTGTTCGTGTGAAAAATATCACCCGCTTCGCCAAGCAACCCCAAATACGATGCGTAAATAGAGTTGGCGAAGGCCTCCATAACGTCAATTTTTGCGAGTTCTATGCCATCCGGCGAGAGGTGAGTAATGAAGTCGAGCAAAACGGGTTTGCGAGGATGAAAGCGGGGCAAAACCCGAGCTTCGCGCGTGAGGATATAGATGCTGCCATCGGCTGCCAGGTCCAGGTCATGATGGCAGGCGCCAGCATAGGACCATACTAATTGGCTTTCTCGGTCGAGGCGCACCAACCCATGCCCTTCAAAAATGGCCAGAACGCCGCCGTCCGGCAATAATCGGGCTCTTCGCCAGCAGTCGGTAGTGCGCTTGTTGTCCGCCAAAAAGGGCTTCTCCCCATTGATGTTGGCACTGATG